>PNOG01000005.1 GCA_013824685.1 Coprothermobacter sp.
CGGATTGCAGACGATTCTAGAGCGGTTACACTGAAAGCATACCACGATGCCGAGGTGAACGATGGATTCTGGACAACAGTTCTTGCACGACACACGCTACGCTGCCGATATGCCCGAGCAACAGTCCGACCAGGAGGGGGGGTTGCCACAACCCCCTCTTGAACTACCTCCGGATGCCGGCATCCCTATGATCGCCCTTCCGGACCCGAAGACGCTGAGGATCGCAGGCGTGGACCTGCGTACTGCCATCGACCGTCGCCACAGCATTCGCCTCTACCGCGACGAACCGTTGAGCATGGAGGAACTGTCTTATCTGTTGTGGTGCACCCAGGGGGTCAAGGCGGTCACGCCACGCCCCTGCACGCTCCGCACCGTGCCGTCCGGTGGCGCGCGTCACGCCTTCGAGACCTATCTGATGGTCCGTGCCGTCACCGGCCTGAAGCCTGGCATCTACCGGTTCCTTGCAATCGAGCATGCGCTACAACTCGTCAAGCCTGGAACGCAGACCCTGCAGGACGTCACGGGTCTGTGCGGCGACCAGAAGATGGTCGAACTGAGTGCCGTCACCTTCATCTGGGCGGCCGTTCCCTACCGCATGGTCTGGCGCTACAGCCAGCGCGCCTATCGCGGCCTGTTTCTGGACGCCGGCCATGTCTGCCAGAACCTGTACCTGGCCGCCGAGGCCATCGACTGCGGCGTCTGTGCCATCAATGCCTTCTTCGACGACGAGTTCAACACCTACCTCGGCTTCGACGCAGAGCAGGAGTTCGTCATCTACTGTGCGTCGCTGGGAAAGAAGCCGACCGGCACCCAAGACTAGTTCCAGCCTGGGAGGACATGCCGGAGCATCCTGCGCGAAGGAACCTTCACTTGACACATGGGGCTGCAAGACTAGTCTGGCGTGAAAGGGAGGCACACAATGCCCAATGCACTGGTCGTGTTCTATTCACTGGACGGTGACGTCCGATTTCTGGCCCGGTCGCTTGCCAAGGAGCTGCAGCTCGACTCCATGGAGCTGGAGCTGGTCAAGCCGCACCCGACACATGGGTTCATGAAGTACTTCAAGGGTGGGTTTCTGGCTGCCACCGGCGCCACACCGCCTCTCCGTCCACTCGCGCACGACGCCGCGCACTATGACCTGGTATTCATTGGGACACCCGTCTGGAACGGCCACCCAGCCCCGGCCGTGCGCACGTTCCTCAAGGGAGCCGACCTCAAGGGAACGAGAGTCGCTTTCTTCACCTGCTACGGCGACGACGACATCAAGACCCAGCGGATCCTGACTTCACTGGTGCCCGGAGCCAAGGTTGTCGGTCGCATCGGCTTCAAACTGCCCCTCAAGATGGACAAGGAGCAATGTACTACCGACCTGGTCCGCTGGGCCAAGGACGTGCTGAACAGCTGACGCGGCAGTCTGACGGTTGACGTGCGCCGCAGGGCCGCTATCCTGCCCCTATGCCCCGACGAAAGGCAACAGTCATAGCCCCTCCCAGAGACACCTCATCCGACGAGGCGGCACTGCGCGCCCTGTACCGCAAGGATCCGTCGCGCATCCTGCCAAATCCACTGTGGAAGACCGTCGCGCGCCTGCAGTCCCTCGAGTGCAGGTTCATTGATGACGCCGGCTCGGTGACGGGCGTCGAACTGCGAGAACCCGGGAAGCTGCTCATCTATGGGACCCGGACGCAGGATCCCCTGAAGGCTGCGTCGGTCAAGCTGGACGGCGTCCCCACCGTATATATCCACAATGACTTCGTGGCTCCTCTTGCCCCGTGGTTCGACCACAAAGAAGCTGTCTTCCGTATGCTCCACACCGGAAGTGAGCTGCCGCTGCGCGCCACGATCCACGGATACGCTGTGCGGGAGGTCGACATGGCGACTGAACTCCCTCTCGTGGCCACGATCCTGCATGCCTGCTACGACACACCCACGCCGGGTGTCGATGAGATCTCGACATGGACTCGGCTCCCGGTCTTTGACGCGCGCACCTGGCTGTGGATCGTAGACCGCAAGGAGAAACGCCCCGTCGCCTGCGGGATCGCCGACGTCGACCTGTCGACTGGTGAGGGTTGCCTGGAGCGAATCCAGGTCCTCCCGGCGTTCCGCGGCATTGGACTGGGTACCATGCTGGTGCAAGAACTGGTCTATCGCCTGGAACAGAAGGTCTCATTTACGACGGTTGCGGGCCAGGTGAAGAACTCCTGTGAACCAGAGCACCTCTTCCGTCGTTGCGGCTTCGCCGGCCGTGACGTCTGGTGGATCCTCCGCCGGTAGCACGACTTCTCTGTCCTAGATTGTCAGTGTTCCCCCGTGGTCCTTCAGCCAGCGCCTGCGCGCGTCATAGTCTGGCAGGACCGACGCGACGACTGCCCAGAACCTGTCCGAGTGGTTCATCTCGCAGCAGTGTGCCAGCTCGTGTACGACTACATAGTCGACCACATCCATGGGAGCCATGATGAGGCGCCAGGCGAAGCTGACGGTGCCGCTGGTACTGCACGATCCCCACCGCCGCTCGGCGCCCGTGATGCGCAGCCGTGGAACGCTCACACCGACCAGGGGCGCGTAGTGATGGACTCGTTCAGCAAGAAGGTCTCGTGCCCGGGCGCGGTACCACTCCTCGAAGACCCCTTCTCCGCGATCGAACGTCGCCATGTCCAGGATGAACCCTGTCTTCTCGTCAAAGGTCAGCGGTGTCTCCTGAAACGCAACAACTACGAACGGCCATTCGCGTCCCAGGTACGGGAAGCGTTCTCCTGTCAAGAAGTCGTGCCTCGGCAGCAGGGACACATGGCTGCGCGCCTTCGCAAGCTTGTCCTCGATCCATCTCGCCTTCTCCCTTAGCAGGGACTCCACGAACCACACCGGCGTCCGTGCGGTCGCCCGCACCACCAGCGTAGCGTCGGACCGGACCTCCAGCCCCACAGTCCGGCGGCGGGACCGTACCAGCACATATGCGCCCGCGACGGGACTCGTGCGTTGCTCCCCTTCGGGTTTCTTCATGCTCATGAATTGTGAATCCCTTTGGGGTCAGGCACTATGGTCTTCACATTCCAGATGTCAGTGCTGAGTGCTCCCCGGCCCTGGGTTTCCATGTTTTCCATGCGAGTATTGTGCCCCCATGTCGAGGAAGCGCAACCGACATATCTCTACTTAACGATGGGTTAACGCTATGCTGGTATCATCGAGGCGCGCAGGAAAACCTGCGACATTGGGAGAGAGGAGGAGAGCGACGATGAGAGTATTGGTTGTCGAGGATGAACCGACGATGCTGTCCGCGCTTTCTGACGCACTGACACACGAACGGCTGGTGGTCGATACCGCGCTGGACGGTCGCGATGCACTCGGCATGGTCCACGTCGAACAGGCGTACGACCTGATCCTGCTGGACTTGATGATGCCCCACATGGACGGCCTCACGTTTCTCAGGACGATCCGGTCCGAGGGACATGCCATGCCCGTGCTGGTGCTGACTGCCCGGGACCTCACAAATGACAAAGTCTCCGGCCTGGACGCGGGCGCCGACGACTACCTGACCAAACCCTTCGACCTCGATGAACTGCTGGCACGCGTGCGTGCGCTCCTGCGCAGGAATGGAAACCACAAGACATCTGTTCTGCGGGCGGGAGCAGTAGAGCTGGACACTGTCACCCATGTCTGCCGTGTGCACGAAAGGACGGTGACATTGGCCACCAAGGAAGAGCAGCTTCTCGAATATCTGCTGCGCAACCAGGGCCGCATCGTGCCGCGCGAGGAACTGGAAGACCACCTGTGGGACGCCAAGGCATCGCTGTGGTCCGACACGCTGCGCACGCATATTCGGTATCTGCGTGCCAAGCTGGACACTGACCCGGAGCATCCACTCATCACGACCCTGCGTGGACTGGGCTACGGCATCGTCGCCCCCTCCGACAAGGGAGACGGACATGACTCATAAGCTTGCAGGAACGCGCTCTCGTCTGATTTTCGCCGCAGTTCTGCTGTTCATAGCGGCGATCGTCCTGGGGAGTCTCATGCGCAACGCAACACCGGGTGCAGCCGACCCAGACACCCAGGAGATCACGACGGCCGAAGTGGGCACGACCATCCGGGAGCGCATCGCAAACCTGGACACGAAAGCGATAACGAATGAGACGGTTCGGAGTGCGATTGCTGACCAGCTGCCCGCTCTCGGTACACGAGGCTTCATCCGTGTCCACATCGCGAGCAAGAACGTCGACGTCCTGGTTGGAGCCGACTACAATCTCGACCAGGTCTTGGGAAACACTATTGGTGAAAACTTCTGGCACTACCGCCTGTCGCTCGCTCCTGTGAATGCGCCGGAGGAACTCCAGCCGTTGTACGTGACCTACTCAAATTCCGGTATGGGCAACTACTGGGGCGAGCTCATCATCGGCAGCGCAGGTCCCACTGCAGTTCAGGTCAGGACCTCTTTGGCATTCATGATCGCCATGTGGGTGTGTCTGTGCCTCGCAGCTGTGTGTATCATCGCAGTGTTTGTGATACCTGCGAACCACATCGCGCGCAGAGCGAAGTCGTGGACCCCGTTGCGCCGTGGACTGACCCTGGCTCTGGTCGGTGCCGTCCTCGCCGTTCCCGTTGCGTGGACCCTGCTCAGCAGGACGCACGCCACAGCACGGGCGGACTTTGCCCGAGGAACGGAACTCACCCTGACGTCCACAGCGAACACCATGTCAGAGTGGCTCTCGAAAGGCGAAGTTTCGGCAGCATATCTGCACGCGACGTATGCCATGTCCTACCCGGATTGCTCATTCCGCATCCTGGTGGACGGCAAGCTGCAGGATCGGGCGGGCGTCGACTACGGTCCCGCCGCCTATCAGAAGCCTGGCGACCCGCCGACATGGCGCAACCTGGCTCCTCTCACCGAGGGTGGCACGCCGCGGCCAGCCTATGTGACATCGGCCACCAAGGGCAATGTCCGCGTAGAACTGGTTGCACCGGAGACAGGCTACTGGCAAGTCATCCACCTGCGTCACACACTCCTCTGGGCTGTCCCTCTCCTTCTCGCTATCCTCTTTGCGCTGGGATACCTAATGGGCCGACGGCCTGAATCCACGGTCCCATCTTCCGAGGAGATCCTCCGCCACGCGGTCACCCGCCAAGCAGTCCTCACGGTCCTCGTCGTCTGCCTGGCGCTGGTGCCCGCTGCCGGATGGTTCGTGCAGACGTATGAGGCAGCAGCCGTCGGCCGGCTCGACAAAACCCTGCAGCATGATGCTGCGACTGTCAGAGGTCTGCTGAGCAGTCTGGATCCAACAGTAGCCGCCAAGAAATCCCTCCAGATTGCGGACTCTTCGCTGACTGTGGCCCGAACCGGCATGGTGTTCTCTCTCAAGTTCCAGCTGAAGGACGGGCGAGCGGACGGTTTCACCATCAACCCTGCGGAGAGCATGCTCAGCGTGGTGACAGGCACGGACACGCCCACGGCCCGCATCATCCCAAATCATACCGATCGGTCTGTCCCGCCCGGCCGCAACCTGGTCGTGCGCGTTATTGGAGCCAGTGGCCGGCTGAAAGACGGAACAGTCTACACATTCCTCCTGGGAACGACGATGCGACCCGTCGAACAAGATATGCAGGAGCTGTGGAAATCCGCTGCATGGGCTGGGCCCATCGCTTTCCTGTTCATTGTCCTGGCCGGTCTCATCGCGGCCAGTCTCGCTTTGCACCCGGTCGCCGAGTCGATGCGCCGGCTGGAGCAGTTCACCGGCGATGCTGGGCACGAACTGCGAACTCCACTCAGCTCCATCCGCCTCAACGCGCAGGTCGCACTGAACCAGGATGAGCAACCCGAGGACTTCCGCAGGCATCTCACAGCCATCGCATCACAGGCCGAGCGCTCCACGCACCTCTCGGAGTCGCTGCTCCTGCTGGCACGTCTCGACCGCGACCAGTCTTCCCCGCTGGCCCCCGTCCAGCTGCTGGACATCTGGACCGACCTGCACAGCGCGCATGCCGAGACCTTGAACGCGAAGTCGGTGAAGCTGCAGGCGCCAGAAACAGAGGTGACCCTCGTGACCAATCGCGAGTTGCTGACCGTCGCCTTGGACAACCTGGTGGAGAACGCCATCCGCTATGCGCCCGACGGGACAACCGTCGCCATCACTGCTCAGCGAACCGAAGATACGGTGACCATCGCCGTCACCGACCAGGGCCCCGGCATGCCGCCTGAGGCGCTACCCCACATCTGGGACCGCTTCACCCGCGTCGACCCCAGTCGAAGCCGGGAGTCCGGGGGCAACGGCCTGGGCCTGGCAATCGTCCGCAAGTCAGTGGAAGCCATGCACGGCCATGTCGCCGTCACGAGCGAGGTCGGTAAGGGCAGCACATTCTCCATCATCCTGCCGGCGGGAACTGATAGCGTCTAGTCGTATGCCAGGCGGATCTCCTCGGTGGCAAGCGTGGGCTGGATGAGCTCCTGCCACACGGGAGACTGCCAGGAACCCAACGCGTCGTGGATCTTGAAGTACTTCTGAGGGATGGGGTGGGTTCCGACGACGACAGGGATGCCATATTGCTCCTGGATGAACCGTCGGAACTCGTCGATCCGCGCGCACGGCGGGTAGCCGACGAGCATGCCGGTGGCAAGGTGGATGACGGTCACCCCGTTCTTCTTCATCTCGGCGGGAGCGTATTCGATGTTGCCCCCGGGACACCCGCCGCACGTGGTACAGCCGACGAGTTCTACTTCTTTCCCCACGTAGATGCTGAACGCCCCCTCACGGTCCCTCAAGGCGCGCAGGCATTTGCCAGCCGCGCAGGTATGGTATCTGTTGCACATGATCATCCCAACACGCACGATTTCGCCGCTCATCGAACCTCCTCATCACACAGAACAGATCCAACAGTAAGTCTAGCCACATTCGGTCCCGCAGGCCAGATCAAAGTACCAATCTCCTTGACCAACAGCCGATTCGGAATACCATGGGAGCATAGCGCAACATGCGTCACGCTTACTGCGTTATGCACTATGAGTATTGGCGACGGCAAGATTCGAATGAGTGGAGGTGTGCAATGGTTGGAAACCCTTTTGTGCTCGGACTCGTGCGCGGCCCGGATCTGTGCGACCGGAAGCATGAACTTGAAGACCTCTGCAGTCGCGCTCAGAACGGTCACAACGTCATCCTGGTGTCCCCCAGACAATACGGCAAGTCGTCGCTTGTCCTCGAGGCGCAGGAACAGTTGCGGGCCTCTGGTTTTCTCACAGTCTATGTGGACCTCCTCGCGATAGCTTCCGATAGTGATGTGCCGCGGAAGCTTGCAGCGGCCCTGGTGACCGACCTTGGCCGGGGCGCCGACCCCGTCACCTTGGCGAAGCGTGTCAAGAACCTGTTTTCGCGCATCGTCCCCTCCATCGACCTTACTCCCACGGGAGCGACCGTCTCTATCGGTCTTGCTCAGGATGCCGACCCAATCGTGCTGCTTACCGACGTGCTCGACAGCATGTACCGGTACGTCGAACGACAGAAGGTCCGCGCATGTGTTGTCCTCGACGAGTTCCAGGAAATCGGAAGACTGCCTGGCTCACGGACTATCGAGGCTACCTTCCGTTCCTATCTGCAGGACCGTCGCAACATATCCTTCTTCTTTGTGGGCAGCCGGCGGCAAGCACTGACCGAGATGTTCACTCGCGCAAGACCTCTGTACCAGACGGCGTACCTCACGCCTCTCGAGAGAATTCCACGTGAGGACTTTGTCCCATACATCACGGAACGCTTCGACCGTACTGGCAAGAAGTGCTCACCAGAGACGGCCGGCCTTATCTACGACCGCGTGGATGGATACCCCGCATACGTGCAGCGGCTCGCTGGCGCTGCATGGGACTTGTCGAGTCTGACGTGCACGAAAGAGAAGATCGAAAACGCATATGGCAGTCTGCTTACAGTGGCAGGCGTCGAGTTCGGCTCTACCTGGATCAGCCTACCACTTGGGCAACGAACACTCCTGCAGGCGCTGGCGGCAGAATCCACGACCCAGCTGACATCCGCCGATTACCTGCGACGACATGGCCTAGTTGCCAGCACGGTACAGCGGGCCATCAAGCCCCTGCTCGAGCTCGATCTCGTAGAACGCACCCCCGCGACGGGACGCTTCTTCGTCGTAGACCCAATGTTGGCCGCGTGGGTATCCCGTTCGCCAGCAATCGAACTGAAATAACAGACACTTCCTGTGGTTTGCTGTTCATGACGCATAGTGCGTTACGCATCATGCGTTTTCCTCTACGGTACTCCGGCGGCAGTACACGTCCTTTCGGAATACTAATGTCACCCACGCTCTGCATGCAGAAGCCCTAGTGCAGGATCCTGCACTAGGGCTTCTGACGTCTTTCAGGAACTACGTTGCGGCTTTCGAGTTACTGGACCTTCAGGATCCTCACCCTTGAGGGGTGGCAGGCTTCGCGGGCGCAGCAGTGACCGTCGATGTCGTCGCGACATATTCCGCCAGTACTTCGGTGACTGTTGCGAAGGACGGCATCTGGACGTCTTCGACGTGGCCAGTGTCGGCCTGCCGGGTGACCTCAGAGTCGATGGGAAGCCGCGCAAGGATAGGAGCGCCGATGTGGTCGGCCAGCTCCTGCGCGTGGCTGGGCCCGAACAGCTCAAATGCCTCACCACAGTGGGGACACGTGGCCGTCGCCATGTTCTCGACGATGCCTAGAATCGGCTTGCGCATCTGCTTCGCCAAGCCTGCAGCCTTCTCGACGATCATACTCGCCAGCTCCTGTGGCGTCGTGACCATGAGGATGCCATCGACCGGCAGAGACTGGAACGCCGTCAGGGGGACGTCGGCCGTTCCGGGCGGCAGGTCTACGATGAGGACGTCCAGGTCTCCCCACGCCACGTCCGTCCAGAACTGCTTGATGGCTGATGTGAGCAAGGGGCCGCGCCAGATGACCGGCTGGCCGGAGTCATCCAGAAACAGGTTCATGGAGATGGTCTTGATATCGGTCGCCGTCTCGGGCGGGATGATCCCGACCATCGAGGACTCAGGCCGCGCGGTCATGCCGAAGAGACGTGGAATGGACGGCCCTGTGATGTCTGCATCCATGATGCCTACCTTCAGTCCGCGACGTGCCAGCTCGACTGCGGCCATGGCGGAGACAAGAGACTTGCCTACGCCGCCCTTGCCGCTGGCGACCGCGAGCACGTGCCGCACGTGGTTGACCTGTGAGGTCAAGCTCTCATTGTCAGCCGTTGCCATGCCCTTCTCCTTCGTGATGACAGCCATGGAGCTGTCCGGTGACATTCACAAGACTTCCCGTCCGGTAGGCCTCGACAATCTCGTCCAGACTGCTCCTGTCGGTCTGCATGACCTTGAGGCCCGCTGTGAGGAGCGCGTCCATGGCCCCTCCGCCCATGCCACCTGCAATGACGGTGTCACAGCCATGTGCGGCGTCGGCGAGACGCTTGTGCACCTCTTCGTGCGGGAGCCCGCTGTCCAGAGCAGCGTCGCCACAAACGTGAGCAAACTTGTCCCTCAGCTCGGTGGCAGTCACCTCACCGTCCGTGATCTCGACGACCTTGTAATAGTGGGCGCGGCCGAAGTGCTGGCAAAGGGTCGTGCCATCGTCGGTCGGTAGTGCGATTCGCGTAACCATCCTGGTACCTCCTGTTTTCTCTTCCTGCTGTCTGTGGACTGGTATGGCGTTCATGTCTGCGTCCCACGCCCTCGCGACCGTCAGCAGCTGTCCGCCGACGAGCGATGCAACGACCTTGCGGCGGGCGCCCGCAAGAATGCGATGGAACGTACTCTGGGAGATGTCCATAAGGTGTGCCGCTTCCGTCTGATCCAGACCCAGCAGGTCGCTGAGACGCAATGCCTCCATCTCGTCAGCCCCAAGGACATGCAACGTCCCTGCGGCCTCCGGACAGGAGGGCTGCGCTCCGTCATACAAACCGCACCTGCGGGCAACCTGTCGTCTGGGCATGTCATCTCCTCGTACGAAATGAATATATATTCATTTCATTGGAATGTCAACCTCTGTGAGGAGACCGACACCCGTGCATCTTGTAGCAGGGCTCACGCACCGGACGGCGAAACGAAAACCCCCGGGGAAACATCCCGGGGGTACAACTGTCAGAGACGGAAAGAATCAGCCTGCGATGCAGCTGCCGGTGACGACACCGCGCATACCCTGACCGGCGCCGTTGCCACCTGATCCTTGCCCAACTCCGCGACCGCCGCGGCCAGTCCCCTGTCCAATCCCGGTACCGCCGGCAAGAACATTCTCAAAAGCGGGCTGGTGTCTGTTGACAGAAGCTGCTTTCAGGTTGGCGAAGACCTGCAGGATGTCCTGGTTGTCGACGACCTTGACCAGTTTCTCATACAGAGCAATGTCCTCTTTCTCTACCGTGACGCCGAGCTTGAGAGCATCTTCCATTGTGGTGATGCCTGCTATCAGGGTGCTGGTGCGTGCAGCCTGTGTGTCGGCAGGAACTGCGAGCTGGTACTTGGTGAACAGGGCCGTCAAGGCTGCGACGTGCTGTTCTTCAGACTTCACGATGCTGGTGAAGGGACGAATGCTGCCAAGCTTTGCAATAACTGCGGTGTAGACGTCACGCGCCAGATACTCCTCCTGCAACGTCTCCACCAGTGCGTCCTTCTCGGTCTGAGACAACGCCTCGACGGGCAGGTTGGCGATCGTCGTACAGGTGGCAGCCGGAGTGGTGCGCCGAGCACCTCCGTATGCAGATGCGACACCAGCACCGGAACCAACCAGAACTGCGACTGCCAGAACTGCTACTAGTATTCTCTTCATATACGTTCTCCTTGTGTGTGGTCTCGGGGAAGCTTCCCTTCCGGAAGCATCTCCTGAGTGTAGTACACCGCGGTCCCGCAGTTCGTACTCACACAATGGTCACAAAGCGACACAGTGTAGTCATAGAGCTGGTTGTACTGAACATGTGCGTCAATTGCTATTCCTTGACATTACGCCCCGAAAGGAGAGAACCTTCCGGGGCGGCCTTTGTCTGGATACCTACAGCGCGGCTATGGGTTAGTCGCCAGTGCAGCGACCTTCCAGGCGCCACCGCCCTGCGGGATGAGCTCCACCCAGCGGACGTTGCGGCCGTCGTCCCATCCGTACTTCTCCGGCGACTCAGATGTCCGCACGTCCAGCGTCACCTTGTAGAACTCGCGCTCCGCCGTCCACTGCTCCAGGCTAGCCTGCTCGACGCCCACGACCGTCAGCGCACTCAGGCTCTGGAAGTTGGCCAGCCACACCTGCGCGGTGGCTTCGTTGGGTGATGCCGCATAGGCAAGCTGGCGCACCGCCCACTCAGGTTGCCTCGTGCTGATGAAGCCGAAGAATTGGCGGAGGTCCTTCTCGTGGCTGTCCGTCCGCGGTTTTTGCAGGGCTTCGCGGTCGATGGGCAGTTCCATTGGCTCATTCCGGTCGTTGACGGCCCGGAGAACAGCGCCCGTGATGCCGTCCACGAACATCCAGTACGTCAGCCGACCCCCGGACGCGAGCGTCTCGGAGAAAGCGAACACCCACCCCGGCGTTTGGCGGCCGTCGGTGGTATTGTTGCAGGTGAACTCCGTCCAGGTGAGAGCTGAAAACTCTGCACCCTGAGCGGCGACGGCCTTCGCAGCATCCTTCATGGCTACAGCGGGGCGCTCCCTTGGCCAGTCAGCGCCCATGGCCATCTTCGAAAAACTCCGTGTCCCGATGTCCCTGCTGGCAATGGCCTTGCCCTGGATGCTGAACATCATCCAGTTCTCGCCGACGGGGTCGGCGTACCAGACGAACCAGGCCGCTGATCGATCACTGTCTTGCCAGTCAGAGGCAAGGCGCATCGTGAGCGACTCACGTTCCTCGACGGGTGCGAGGCGCCACAGCACAGCATCACCGAAGTTTTTCTTTGCCTCCGGCCAGACAAGTTCGGCAGCCTCGACGGAGGTCAGGCCGGCTGTCTGCGAGGGCCTGCCGGACGTACGCTTGCATCCAGCCAGCGAGCAAGAGAGGACAGTCAGCAATAGACAGCACACGACAAGATGACGAGCAGTCATAGCCACCTCCGGTGGACGATGTCCTTGAGTTCTGCCCACAGTTTGGACGGAGGACGGTCCATGTCAAGGACGCCCCGAGGGGCATGACAGACTCCTTTTCGGCATCAGGCATGACAGGTTTCTACACCAGGTCGGACTGGTGGCGCTGGATGGCAATGCGTCGGTGGCGGTCGAGCAGCTTCTTGGCGGGGACTGCCAGCAGCGACGCCACCATGTGGAACAACAGCACCGGTGAGCGCCCCCCTCGGTACGCCAGGTACAGTCCACACGCGAGGCCAATGCTCGCGCCGAGGTCAGAGTTGTGTGTCAACAGGTACAGGGCGCCGAACAGGCTAAGCGCCACCGACATCTCAAGCGGCATCAGCACGAGCAGCGTCCCCAAGGTGGTTGCCAAACCCTGTCCCCCCGGAAGTGTGCGAACACCGGGAAGTCGTGGCCAAGCACGGCAGCCCAGGCCGCCGCAAGAACCCAGCCCTGCGAGAGACTGAGAGCCCGTGCCAGCAGGACTGCCGCTGCTCCCTTGAAGACGTCGCAGAGCGCCACGATCACGGCAGGGACGGCTCCGACGGTGCGCGCCACGTTGCGTGCCCCCATGTTCCCGTCGCCCACCTCCTTGATGTCGACACCCGCCCGTCGCCCCGCGATGACGGCTGACGGAATGGATCCCAACGCATAGGCCAGTACGACCGCGAGAATGGCAGCAGGCAGTTCCCAGTGTGTCATAGCCACCACCTCCTCATCGGACGACTACCCTATGAGGAGCGCGATAAGGAACAGTACGACCATCAGGGCGGAGGCAATGAGGAGGATCTGACGCTCTCGCTCCGTGGGTGCGGGGACGGAACCCAGCCACCGAGAACGCGGAGGGTGCCGGGCCGGCTGGAACACAGACCATGAGGTGCCACGGCTGGTCGTCGCCCACGTCGCGGAGGAGACTCCCGTCCCCATGGGCCGTCCGATTCGCCGAACTGCCTGTCGCATGCGTGCCAGCGCAGGACGTACGCCGGATGACCACCAAGACGTGAACCTTGCCGCCCTGGACCCAGTCGAGGGTGTTTGCAGGGGGGCGCGGCCAACACGTTCAATGAGCACGCGTCCACAGGACGGGCACCGTTCGGACTCCCATGGGATGACGGCATGGCAGAAAGGGCAGGGACGGTATCCGGTGGGCAAGTCCCCGCCGGTGCCGTTTGTCCGCTGCTGATAGTTCTGTCCCTGCGCATGCAATGAACCGTCGTCCAAGACGACCTCCTGTCGTGGCAGACAGTATACATCGGTCGCGCTGGACATGAAGACGGCCCCGCGTCCTTGCCGACGCGGGGCCTTGAAGCTATGCGATGTTTTTTCGCGTGGTGCTGTGTGTCAGGTCCTGCTTACTTCCACCAATACCAGTACTGGATGTTCCAGTTGCTGTAGACGGTGGAGGAGAAGAAGTGGTCGTAGCCCTTGATGCCCTTGCGGACTTCGTCGGGATAGACACGCTGCTCAAGATACATGCACGGAAGATCTTCACCAAAGATGTCCTGGATGTTGGCATAGGCTTCTTTGAGGACAGCAGCCGTGGTGGCCTTCTGCGCAGCGTCGATCCACTTGTCCATCTCAGGACTGTTGTAGCGGTAGTTGTTCTGTCCCTGCATGCCGTTGGCTTCAGTCGGGATCTGGTTTGAATGGAACTGGTTGATCGAGCCGAAGGCGTCATAGTTGCTGAAGCTGATACCATGCAAGCTCACGATGAAAGTGCCGGCCGTGTTGGCATCCAGCATGGCGTTGAAGTCCATGGGGTTGTGCTCGACTTTGATGCCGAGCTTCGCGAGCATGGGCTGGATCAGGGTGACTTCACGGATACGGAAGGCGGCGCCAGTCGCATATGGAATCTTCAGGACGGCTGCGGTGCCATCAGGAAGGGTGCGCTCCGTCTTGGCGGCATTCCACTTCCAGCCGGCGGCATCCAGGAGCTCGTTGGCCTTGTCGACGTTGTACGCATACTTGGCCAGGACCGGCTTGAAGTAGGCGGAACCGGAGGACAGGGGCGACAGGACTGCGTCAGTACCGACCATGGCCTTCTGGGTGATGAGCTTGCGGTCGATACCATAGAAGAAGGCCTGGCGGACGCGCTTGTCCTTGAAAAACGCGCTGGTCAGGTTCCACTCGATGATGCCGGCGGTCGTTCCCTTGTTGTAGTAGACGTTGAAGTCCTTGCCCATCTTCTGCTCGAACTGCTGGGCGAGGTCCAGCGTCAGCGACTCGGAGGAGGCGTCGATCTGGCCGGTCAGCATGTTGATCAGCAAGGTGTTGGTGTTGTCGATGAACCGCTCGGTGATGGTCTCGATGACGGGCTCACCGCCGAACCAGTCCTTGTTGGAAGAGTAAATGATGTACTGCCCTTCGACCTTGGACTTGACGGTATACGGTCCGCAGTAGGTGGGGTTGTTGTTGAAGTCCGAGGTGTTGATGCTCGTGGGGTCCTTGTCGAACTGGGGTCCCAGGATGTGCTTCGGGAAGATGCTCCAGCCGGTTGGGATGTAAGCGTCCCAGTTCTTCCAGGTGATGCGGCAGGTAGTGTCGTTGATCTTCTGGATGTTGGTGACGAGGTCCATGGGGGTGCGGGAAACGACCTGGATATCGTCGCTCATGTACAGCTTGTGCGAGAAGATGTAGTCGTCGATTGTGACAGGCTGCCCGTCGGACCACTTCATGCCCTTGCGGAGCTGGAAGTCGGTGATGACCGTGCCGTCCGCGTTACGGATGAGGTGCTTGTTCTCGAGGGTGGGCACATAGGTGCACATCTCGGGATACAGGACGCCGTAGGGGGTCAACGAGATGGGTCCGCTGGCGAGGAAGGTCACGGCCTTGGCGGTGTAGGCGGAGTCAGAGATGAGGGTGAAGAGGCTCTCAGGAGCGTTCTCCTCAGCTACCGTGACGGTCTTCTTGCCGGCGGCCGGAGAGTTGATGGTGTTGTAGATGGCGAACGCGCAGTCGCCGCGGGTGGCAGACATTATGGGGTTCAGGTTGCGGAACTTGTCCCACACCAGGAGCTGAACGCGCGGACGAACGGCGATGGTGACTGCGCCGATGGCGTAGGCACCGATCTTGGACTCGTCGTTGGCGAAGGCAACCGGCTCATTGATTTTCTGAGATTCGGCTTCCTTTCCGAGGACGCGGACAAGCAGGATCGCCATGTCCTGACGCTTGATCTGGGAGGCGGGGGCGTACTTGCCACCACCGATGCCCTTGATGTAGCCGGCCTTGACGGCAGCTTCGACATAGCCGTATGACCAGCGCGATGTCGAAACGTCGGTGAACGTAGCCCTAGCGGGCTTCACAAGTGCAAGACCCTTGGCAATAACGATCATCTTGGCGAACTCTTCGCGGGTGACCATGCCCTCGGGCTTGAACGTGCCATCGGGATACCCGTTGATGACCTTCTTGGCGGTCAGAGCGGTGATCTCATCAAATGCCCAGTACGACGCGGCGACATCCTTGAAACCGGCGGCGCGCGCGGTGAGGACTGGGGAACAGACGGCAAGAAACATAACAACTGCAAGAACGATAGATAAGAATCTCCTCATGTAATTCTCCTTCCTTAGCAGAGTAGGTGCTGAAGACGATTTCAGGTGGAGCGGTGGTTGGCAAGCACCTCCTTCCTCGCAGGCAGTCATAGCGTTCATCAAACTCGGTTGCTCAGTCACGGTTTACCAATTTGTACAGACGCAACAGCAGACTCCACACACATGGTGCACAATCTCGTTGCGCCACAGCGTATGGCAAGGCACGTCAACACCTTCCTAAACGTTACACGAACGGTTTTTTTTGTCAAGCAAGAGGCAAAGGGCGAGGCACGGGTTCAGTGTGCCGAACGAATTGTCTCGGCCATCGTTCGGACGCTCTGATACATCGGCGCACGCGCGCGGCGAATCGTGAAGGCAGCGGGCAGCCGCCACGGACACACCCGGGATGCGAAAGGGCCTTCGTGCGAAGTCCCCGACAACTGGTTGGACAGAAAACGGTCGATCAGACCTTGTTCTCCTGCTGTTCTTTGCGCCACTTGAAGAAGTCGAGTGCCACCTGAGGGAAGATGGCATAGGACAGGATGTCTTCCTCCTGCTGGGCATACTCCTTGACCTCGTCGCGGAACTTGGCCATCTGAGGTTCGATCAGGTCCGCGGGACGACAGTCGATGGTCGCTTCGTCGCCAATGATCAGCTGCTTGATCTCGTCCGAGATCGGCACTGACGCGCGGCCATACTCGCCCTTGACGAGGGCCTTGGTCTCCTTGGTGCACTGGACATAGCGACCCATCATCACGTTGAACACGGCCTGCGTTCCGACGATTTGCGACGTAGGGGTGACGAGGGGTGGGTAGCCCAGGTCCGCGCGCACCTTCGGCACCTCCTTGAGAACCTCCTCATACCGGTCGAGCATGTTGGCCTGCTTGAGCTGGCTGACCATGTTGGAGATCATGCCGCCGGGCAGCTGATAGATGAGCGCGTTCACATCGACCCCCATCACTTTGGCGTCCAGCAAACCCGACTCCAGCGCCTTCTCGCGGACCGGGATGAAGAACTGCGCTACGGCGTTCAGGGCTTCGAGGTCGATACCCGTGTCGTACGGTGTGCCTTTGAGCGCGGCCACCATCGTCTCGGTACACGGCTGCGACGTTGCGTTGGCAAATGGGGAGATGGCACAGTCGACGACGTCAGCCCCCGCCTCAATCCCCTTGAGGTACGACTGTCCGGCCAGGCCGGTCGTGTAGTGGCTGTGGATCTGGATGGGCAGGTTCGTCATCTTCTTGAGGGCGGCCACCAGGTCGTAGGTCGCATAGGGCGTGAGCAGGCCCGCCATGTCCTTGATGGCGATGCTGTCCACACCCATCTGCTCAAGTTCGCGGGCGATGCCCACGTACTTGTCGATCGTATAGGTCGGGGCGATGGTGAAGACGATGCAGCCCTGAGCGGTGCCACCCAGCTTCTTGGTCGTGCGGATGGCGCGTTCCACGTTGCGCATGTCGTTGAGCGCGTCGAAGACGCGGATGATGTCGATACCGTTTGTGAGCGACTTCTCGACAAAGGCGTCCACGACGTCATCGGCGTAATTCTTGTAGCCGAGGACGTTCTGGCCGCGCAGCAGCATCTGCAACTTGGTATGCTTCATGGCATGGCGGACAGTGCGCAGACGTTCCCATGGGTCCTCGTGGAGGAACCGGAGGCAGGAGTCAAAGGTCGCCCCACCCCACATCTCGATGGAGTGATACCCGACGGCGTCGATTGCCTCGAATGCAGGCTCCATCTCCTTCGTGGTCATGCGGGTGGCAATGAGCGACTGTTGAGCGTCCCGGAGGATCGTCTCCATGATGCCCACCTTGTGAGCCGGAGCCATGCTGGAAGATGGGGATGCCAGGTCTGGTCTGCTTCCTACACCGATTTCCTCAATCTCCACGTCGAACAACTTGCCACCGACGTTCATGCTGAACTTGTTTGACACGTGAACCCCCTCTGCAGCGATTTCTCCTGTGTTGCGGCGTGGACCGGGAGATCCTTCCAGGAGTGCGCTCGTACTCTAAACAGTATACCTCATTGTCATCGGAAGTTGGCAACCAGGCCACCAAGGGCTGGCTGAACCCGTGACAGGGAGCGCAGAATAGCATCGAGGCCCCTGCTGACGCAGAGGCCTCGGGTTCACCTATGAAAGAGGAGGATCTAGAGACCAGTGGATTCGGTCGGAGCAGCATTGCTGCCAGACCATCCGCCCATCATACCTCCACGGAATCCGCGGCCGGCATCCTGCCCATCGCCGCGACCACCGCGCATGCCACAACCACCGCGGAAGCCGCCTGCAGCAATCGCGACCTTCGTGCCGTCAGCGCCCGTGAACGAGGTGGCCATGACCGTGTTGGCATCTATCGGCATCTTGAAGCCTTCGATCTTGACCGCATCGCCGACCTTCACGGTGATGTTGCTCGCTTCATGTCCGAGGACCACTGTCACGATGGTGTCGTCGGCCTGCTTGACCTTGATGGTCGCCATCGCCCGTAGAGCTGGCCTGGCGGTGTCGCCTGGAGCAGGAGCTACGGACGTCGTCGGCAGGTTGACTTCAGTGACGGTGCCGGCAACGCTTACCGTCTCGATGTTAGGTGTCCCGTCAGCTTTGCGCAGCGTGACGGTCTTGCCATCCGCACCCGTGAATGTCCAGATGTGCAGCTCGTTGAGGCTGTTCCGTGTCTCCGACGTTCCTTCGACGGTGACGACATCACCGACCTTCATCGCGATACCTGCAGCCTCCTCACGCCCAAGCTCAAGTGTGTAAACTGTCCCGTCCGCGTTGTCCTTGATCTTCGCATAGCCCGCAGGTCTACCCCGGAACATGCCCATGATTCCCCTGCCGTTCTCTGTTGTACTCGCACTCGAAACCTCCGTCACTGTACCCGTCACCGAGATGACATCGACACTGGTCCCCTGTGGCGTCGTCACGGTCCGTAGCTTGGTCGCTGCTGATGCTATGGCGATACCGCCTGTAAGGAGCCCTGCGATGACGACTGCCAGGACGACCTTGCCTATCGTTTTCCTCATAGTGTTCTCCCTTCTTACGGGGTCACCCCCGGAGTGCAACATCCATGGATGCTGTCACCTCTAGTACATCGCACCGAAGGGTTTCGTACATCCAGTCCTGTGAAGACTGAGGGTGTCGGTCCCGATACGGATTCCTCCGCGCGGACAAGCCCACTTGGATGCACCGCATGGACAAGGAGACGTTCTGGAAACCCTCGAAAACTCTGGCAAGAGCATCGTCAGGCCTGCACACTCCAGTGATGTAGAGGGGAGGAGCGTGAGTGAAGCTGGAAACCGAGATCTATGGAGCAGCAAATTCCGCCGTGAATGTGATCGTCTCGCCGGCGCGACCCAGTTGGGAACCCACCGGTACAACGCTGACCAGCTTGGCGCCAGAAGGTCCGCCACCGGTCACGGTCAGGGTATAGACCCCTGGGCGCACGATGATTTCGTAGGGGACCATTGAGGCGGTCCACTGTTGCGCTCCATTCAGCCGGAAGGCGAGGAGCCCCGACCAGGCCGTCCCCTGCTGCGTCGCCCGGATATGGACAATGGTCTCGCCTTCTGGTGCCATGACGCGCTTGATCTGTCCGAAGAATATGGGCAAGACCAGCCCCAACACAACGCAGAACGTCAGGAACACCGGCAGACCACGCTTCACCTTCGCCAGGCTCGCGGAATCGCGCCAGCCGGAGCGTTCCTGTTCCGGCCTGGCCGAGGGCGCCACCTTGTAGCGGGATCGAGTATGATAACGACCCCCGTCCGCGCTCCTGGATGGGCGAGGAGCTGTCGCATATGAACTGCGTGACTTGTAGAGTCTCATGGTTTCCCGTCAGCAGTGTACCAAGCTATACCGCCAGCCCAACCCATCGACCTGCGTCACGCACCATGACCGGTCAGCCATGTCACGCGTCCGATACAGCTTTCCTCCTGTGCCAGCGTGCGGCGGATCAGCGGCGACTAAATAGCGACTGTAATGCCTTGCTGAAGGCGATCATGCCCAGCATCATGCCACCGATCCAGATGATGCCGCCGTTCTGAAGGGTCCACGTCGTCGCGTCAGCAGGGGTCTGCGCTTGCAGCAACAGCACGGTCTGGTACAACTTGAGACCACAGAGGGCAAAGACCCCACCGCTCAGGATCGCCGCGAGGATCACCGGTACCCATCCCCGTACCGCGAGCGCGATGACCCCGCTCACCAGGCACAGGAGCCCCAGCCCGACGTTCAGCAGGTTCTGCAGGTTCAACGGGATCCCCTGCTTGCTGTAGAACATGCCCTGCGCGGCCAGCATGGCTACGCCGCCAAGGATGGCGATGAACCCGCCGCCAAGACGCTTGGCCGATGTGGCACCACGAGCGCGCTGATAGCCTAGAGCTGCTGTCGTCTGGGGATACCCAGAAGGAGCAGGGCTGGCATACGGGCTCCTGAGCGCCGCACCGGGTCCCCCGTAGGGCGCCGCCTGCGCGGGCTGAGAGGCTGACGCAGCTGGTGGGGGCGTCGGTGCTGCACTATACGGCCCTGCGCTGACAGGTTGGGGAAGAGGTCCCTCTGTCTGCGGTGCCGGGGCCACCTGCTGGACGTCATCCGACGGAGCCGGATGCAGTTCGGTGACGTCGGCTCCGCAATTCGGGCAATGCTTCGCTTCGGACGGTAGAGGTTTGCCACATTCGATACAGAATTTCGCGGGTTCCATCGTTTATCCTCCTGGGCAGTCTCGTACTTCTCCGTGCAGGTTCGACGGTCATGCGGTCATCCTTGCTGCGCTCAGTATACGGGGTAGGCGATACACTTCAAGGACGGCGACGCCTGATTGGACGCTCACTTGACAGGACGGAGCACGAGCACATGATAGAACGATTGGTGCGGGAGCCCCCGGATGCGCGAACCATCGTCTCGTCCAACGACAGATGTCCCGTATTGTGTCAGAAAGGACCCAGATGAACAACGACCTCATGTACCAGGGCTCAGACCTTATGCTTGACCGTTTGCCTCTCGCCGACGTCGCGAGGCAATTTGGTACACCTGTCTACGTCTACTCGGCCTCCTCGATCCGCAGGCAGGCCACCCGTCTGATGCAGAGTCTGGGCACGATCGGATCACTCCGCTACGCCGTCAAGGCCAACGCGAACCCTGCACTCCTTGCACTCATCTTCAGTATGGGTATCGGGGCCGACACGGTGAGCCGGGGAGAAATCCAGGCGGCTCTGGACGCCAGCTGTCCTGCCGACCACATCGTCTTCTCCGGTGTTGGAAAGACACCGGAAGAACTGGCATTTGCGCTGGACCATGGCATCTTCATCAACGCTGAAAGTGAAGAAGAGCTGGTTGCCATTGCCCGCCTGCGAACGGGCACCCACGTCGGCATCCGCATCAACCCTGCCGTCGATGCACACACCCATCAGTACGTCACCACCGAGACGGAGGAGACCAAGTTCGGCACCCCAATCGACGCCGCCCCCGGCGCGTTCCGGCTGGCAATGGACGCCGGGCTCGTGCCCGACACCATTTCCTGCCATATCGGCAGTCAGATCACAAGCCTCGAGCCCTATCGCAAGTCCCTGGCTCGCCTGCTGGAGCTGCGCGACTCCCTGATGGGCGACGGTATCCCTGTGAGCAGTCTGGACATGGGAGGAGGATTCGGCATCAATTATGATGGAGGTGCCGACTTCGCTGTGGAGGACCTGCAGGCTCTCCTGCATCGAGATGTTCCCCAAGGTATGAAGCTATCGTTCGAGCCGGGCAGGTACCTTGTGGGGCACGCAGGAACGCTGGTGACACGTGTCCTGTACCGCAAACACCATGCCAGGACATTTGTGGTCGTGGACGCAGGCATGAACGACCTGATTCGCCCCGCGCTGTACCAGGCGCATCATGCGATCCTCCCGGTAACCCGGAGGGATTCGGAACCAACCCCGTGTGATATCGTCGGTCCCGTCTGCGAGTCGGCAGACTGCTTCGCCCGGGACGTCCTCATGCCGTTGCCAGAACAGGGAGACCTTCTTGCCATCTGCGACACGGGCGCGTATGGATGGTCCATGAGTTCGACCTACAACAGTCGTCCGCTGCTGCCAGAAGTCCTCATCGAAGACGGAGAGCCGGCCCTCATCCGCGAACGCGGGCAGTAGGAGAAGACTGTCGTGAGGACGCACTGGTGACCCAGAGCATCAATACCACGGGGAGACAGTCTTCTACCGGGGGTTGGCGGGGTCGACGCCCAGCTTGCTGTAGAGCTGACTCCGAGTGATGGGAAGGACGTAGACCTTCACCGATCGTCGGCCCCACCTGCATGCGTCGCCGAACGAATTGAAGAACAGGTCAATGCAGTTTCCGTTGATGCTGGTCCCCGTATCCGCTGCGACTGCGTAGCCATATCCTTCTATGTACAGCACGGTCCCCATGGGGATGAGGCGCCGGTCGACCGCACAGGTGCCGTAGTGAAGCCACAAGCCGGAGTAACCGTATAGATGGTCCTTACCGTCGAGGATCGTGGCGCGCCTGTTGGAATAGGCGGTGGCAGACATCGTGTAGGTGCGCGTGGGCTTGATGTCCAGGCGAGCGGCACCGACCTCATAGACCTCATGGACGACAGGCTTGATGGTCTGCGTCTTGACGACAGCTGAACCGACTGCCTGCTGTGCGACCTTAGTCACTTTGATGGTCTTCTGGAGGAGGCCGTTCTGGCCCATGACACTGATGTAGCTGCGTCCGACTTCCATATACGGGTTCTTCTCGTAGACGCGCTTATAGGCGATCGTCTCGGTCTTGCTGGTGTACGCGTAGGTCGTGCGCATGACGACGATGTCATCGTTGTACGGCACAGGATCGCTCTGATGCGGGCTGACCTCGTCTTCCGTGTTCAGCTTGATGCCGTTGTCCGCCAGAAGCTCTCCGACCGTCTCCACGGTCGAATAGATGGTTTCACTGGTATGATCGATGGTGAGTGTGACCGGCTTGGCGCGCACGATAGCGATTTCCCCATGGGGGATGACCGCCGCGACATCCGGTGTTACCACATCTTCCGGGCGCAGGGAATAGGTATTCGCCTTCGCCAGGACGCTGCTCACCGACATGCTGCGGAACGCGACGATCCACGTCTTGTTGCCTGCATCGTTGACAACATACGCGTGAACGCCTGCACTCCAGAGGAAGAGCCCACCGAGAAGGACACCCATGACAGCAAAGAGGACGGCCTTTCTCCTGTGGAACACCCTCACGAGTCGTGTTGTGTCCATAGTAGGCCGATTATACCACTGGCTGTAGCGGCTGCAAAGGTTCCGCCCAAGAACGAATGGCTGGATCACTCATCTGGAGAGGTCCAGCCACATTCACGACGTGGAGGTGAGTCAGGTACGCCTTCGGCCGCCGAAGAACCTGAGGACGAACAGGAACAGGTTGACCAGGTCCAGATACAGGCTCAGAGCGCCGATGACTGCCACTTTCTCGGCCTGCGCGTTGCCCCCGAGGACTTTACTCCAATCCCCCCGAGGATGTTGCTCTATCCGAGGGGTGTATTCGGAGGGGCGGTCTTCTCCAGCCATCGTGATGGGGTTGTCGCCCGTGGGGTCCAGACTGAGCGCCATCCTGCGCAGCTTCTGGGTGTCCCAGGCGGCCAGCCCCAAAAAGACGACGATACCGACGATGCTGATCAGAAACTCCAAACCGGAGCTCTTTGTGAAGATGTTGATGATGGACATGCCGATGATGCCGAACAGCCCAAACAAGGCAATGTTGCCAATCCTCGACAGATCCATGCGCGTGGCCGATCCGATAAGCGACATTGCCAGGAACATGCCTGCCGAGGCGACAAACGCCATGGTGATATCTCCCTTCGCATACACCATGAACACGGAAGACAGGGTGAGCCCGTTCACTGCGGCATAGGTGAGGAACAGGAGCCCCGCCGTTTGCGGAGACATCCTGTTGATGGTGCGCGCGAGCCCGATGACTAGACCGAACTCGGCAGCAATGAGGAGGATAAGCACGATCGGGTTGCCAAAAATCACCTGCTGGATCGCCTGGCTGGTGCTGACGAACCAGGCAATAGCCGCAGTCAGAGCGAGGCCTCCGGCCATCCAGCCATAGACCCGGTTGAAGAATGCCCGGACACTGTCCTCCGGACGTATGACGGTTCCCTGATATTCCATGGAAGCATCTCCTTTCAAGCGCAGCAATCATATGCTGTGCCCGTCCAGCATCATGAAGAAAAACGGACTGACCGGCGTACATCGTTGCAAATCGTGTCCTGGCCTTACAATGAAGACTAGAGACGCCGGCACCAAGAGGAGGAAGGGTACCCCGCCGCGCCTGTTACAGAAATGAGGTCTGTCCCATGATACGTGGAGGTGTCACGATGTTCGCCGACTATGCACGAGTCTGGCCAATTCACGCAATCCTGATGGGCAGTGCTGTCCTGTCTCTTCTCACGACCACCTGGGCCGCTTCGCTCGGACGCTACCGCAAGGGGTCCTTCCGTCTTCACAAGACTGCCGCCGTGACCGCGTTTGTGCTGTTGGCAGCAGGGCTCCTTGTAGCAGTCGGCATGGTCCAGGCCAGCGGGGGGCCACACCTCCGTGTCGCCCACGGTATCGGTGGCACGGTGACAATCGTGCTGGGGTTCCTCACCGGAGCAGGAGGGTTCATCACGACCAAGGCACACACCAACAGGAAACAGCTGCGGACCGTCCACCTGTGGGTGGGCCGCGTCGCCGTTGTGCTCTTCCTGCTCACCATCCTCGCCGGATTGCGGCAGGCCGGCATCCTGTAGCAGGGTATCTCAGGGCTTCGGGAAGATAACCGTCACGACCTTCGTCGTCGGGTCATAACTGATTGCACACCCTAGCTGCTTGGCGACGAACCTGGCCGGCAACATCGTCCTTCCGTTCTGGATGACGGGAGCCGCGTCGAGCGTCACCGGTGTGCCGTTTCGCGTCGCTTTCGTCGAGCCGATGGTGAACGTCAGTACGATGGGCGCAGGAGCCCCGACGTCAATGGCCGCACTCCCCTTCCGGGCATGAGGCGATACCCCGTCTGCATTCCCGGTTGCCCAGATGATCTTCAGGTTCCCGGATATCGGCACTGCCTTGTCATGAGCGTCGCCGGTAACCCGTTTTCGGCTGAACTCGATGGTCGTCGTCCTTGCCTGTTCGCTCCCTGCGCTGGATAGGATATCCATCGTTCCGCCCATACTTCTGCTGGAAGCATGACCAACGCCGCAACGACGACTGCCAAACAACAGAGAGCGATCCGTGCGCTACGTGTTCGTCGAACCACGGCGTACCTCCCGATGTCAGTGGCTAGTCATGGCCATGGACTATGAGCCCGGTGCCCTTGCAGGACTCGTACTCGAACTGGAGTGTTGCATGCGTGATGCTGTACTTGTCGTGCAACAGGTCCTGGATCTGTGCCCGGATGGGCGCCGTGTCGCAGACCGAGATGTTATCCACGTTGACATGTCCCTCAAACATCGTTTCGGTATCGCTGATCTGCCAGACATGGACATGATGCAGGTCCTTGACGTGGGACAGTGCACGAATGTCGGCATCGAGCCGCGCCAGCTCCAGCCCATCTGGTGCGCGTTCCATGAGGATGCCCCCGGCCTCGTGGACGACCGAGAACGCCTCCTTCAGGACCCACGCTGCCACGAGTACTGTGACCAGTGGGTCGACCCATGTCAAGTGCCACACCATGACGACAACGCCACCTATGACGACGCCAATCGACGAGAGCGTGTCCGACAGCAGGTGCAGGTAGGCGCCGCGGATGTTGAGGCTTTCGCCGGCAGAGCGGTGCAGCAGAAGG
Organism: Coprothermobacter sp.; assembly: GCA_013824685.1. Lineage (NCBI taxonomy): Bacteria > Pseudomonadati > Coprothermobacterota > Coprothermobacteria > Coprothermobacterales > Coprothermobacteraceae > Coprothermobacter > Coprothermobacter sp. The sequence goes on from PNOG01000005.1 coordinate 25,375, forward strand.
ACAGACACGAGGTTGGCCACCAGCCCGACCAGTGCAACGGCCAGCATGATGCCACCCTTGATGGGGACCGGATGCAGGAACCGGTCGTATGCCTCGCGGAACAGGATAAACGTAATGACGACCATGGCCCCGGCGTTGATGCCCGCGGACAGGATCTCGGCGCGGCGATACCCGAACGTGTACTGCTCGTCATGAGCCCGCCGCCCCAGGCGCAGCGTCCAGAACGCCAGGACGCCGGCCAGGGTGTCCGTCGCGTTGTGGAATGCGTCGGCAAGCAAGGCCAGCGAACCGGAGACGAGGCCGCCGACGATCTCCGAGACAGTGATGACGATGTTCATCAGAATAGAGATGAGCAGGTTGCGCCCGGTGGGCAGCTCGTGGTCGTGGTGGTCACTCATGGTGCACTTCCTTTTCTGCAAGGTGGTCCAGCGCGAACCCGACGATGATGTCGATGTGCTTGTCCGCCAAGGCGTAGAACGTGCGGCGCCCATCCTTGCGGGAACGGACGACATCACTGCGGTGCAGGGCGGCCAGCTGGTGTGAGACGAGTGACTGGCTCAGGCCCGTTTGGCCGCAGATACCGGCGACGTTGTCCTCACCGTCGCGGAGGGCAAGCAGGATGGACAGCCGCGACTCATTTGCCAGCAGCTTGTAGAACGACGTCAGCGCGTCGAGTGTCGTGTTGGTTTTCATGATGACCGTATCATATGACAATACCGTCATGTGTCAAGAGTTCCATGAGAAGATGGTCATTCCTGCGAAAGTGGGCGTCGCCCATGCCGTCATTCCCGCCTTCGCGGGAATCCATTCCTTGACTTACGTGCCTAGTCTTCTAGTGTTGACTATTCAAGACCGTCTTGGCAGTGGTGATTACTTTGGGAATGTTCCCAGAAAACCTCATTTTCCCGTTGGCAAAACTCAAGGATTTCACATAGAGGCTCCCATAGCCACCACTCGTCAGTCTCTCATAGACAAAATTCTCAAAGGGACTTTTGGCCTGGCTATAGAGTCCTTTCGGTACAGGTAGTTTCCCTATGCTTAGTTCCGATAGGTCGATATTGACTCTGTTATTCTCGATAGACAGACTGCCTCGAACGTAGGCGGGAAAAGATACCCTCGGTATCTTGTATTTGTCCATCCCCTTCGAAATGGCTTCGATAACTCCTGGAGACACCCCAGTCGCCTCGGCATAGCCCTTAAGCCTGTCGACTCTGACTATCCCCGAGGCTTCGATGACGCCATTCTCCCCGATTTTGACTTGAACATTGGTGAAGGGATTGAACAGCCAATCAGATTCCTGGCCGAGGCGAGCGGTTAGTTCCTTGTCAGTAAAGACATTATCTATGGCTTGGCTGCCTTTCAGGACAAAGCTGCTCTTGATGTCGGGCGCCGATTCCAGAACAACTCTTTGCACGCGATTCTTGGAAAGAATGGACTTGAGATCTGCGTCTGTGTACGTAACTCCCAAATCCCTTGGCTTATCAGAGCCAAGTAGTTTCGAGACCCCTGGAACAAAACCCAGGTATCCCAACCCCAGAATCACGGCGATGACGATGACTGCCAGCACTACCAACAGTCTCCTAATGAAGCCCATTCAGCACCTTCCTATGCAGCGAGGACTTATCCGGGCGACGCTCTGACCGTTTCGAACGTGGGTCAGAAGTTCCTCCAGCTCATGTTCTCGACCACAGAATGCTTCATCTCGTGCGAGATGTAGCGCAAACGAGTTGTCTGTCATCTCTGTGCCTCCATAGAACCACCGCCGCTCATGCACGACGTTGCTGCGCGTAGTGTATCACGTTCTCTTCCGCCAGCACAATTCCTAGCGTTCGTATCCCGTCATCTCAACATAGGCGAAGCCGTCCAGCACCTTTCTGTCGAGGAAGCGGGCACCGTCCAGGTCGACCTGGGTCAGGACTTCGGCGTGGACAGTGCACAGTCCCTCCCAGTAGTCCGGCGTGATCGATGATGACAGGTACTGCTCCTTGAGGACCGGCTTCACGCGTGCAATTATGAAGGGAGAGGCTGCTTCTGCGCTCTCAAAGATCCGTATCTCCCAGTCGATGGGGTACGTGATGCCATTCCCTGCCCGGCAGACGTCCGACGCTCGCACCTCGAACCGTTCGACGCGCATCGTTCGCCCATGCCGCTCCAGGTTCCCAGTTCCATACGTCGTGCCCCACCGGTCGAAGTTGAACAGCATGACGTACAGGTCGTCGCCGTCGAACCGCAGGGAAAACCAGTCCCACTTGAGGTTGACCACATTGAAGTTGCCCCACTGGTGGTCGTGCCACGTCAGCCCGGTGACAGGGAGACTCTCGCCGTTCAGGACGATCGTACCCTCAGTCTTCATGTTGGGCAGCGTGAAGTAATAGGACGCATCACCTGGGCTGTTCTGCATCTCCAGAACGCCGCCCGCTCCCTGCGCCATGACGTCCTGGATGGCACAAGAGCAGTGCACTTGCAGGCCCCTGAAGCGTGTGTCGATGACGAGACTGCTGGTGTCTTCATTGAACCCCACCTGGTTGCCAAACAATGCAATCACTGTTTGAACGTTAGAGGTGGACGGGATGTGTACGGGCAGGACCATACCGGTGAAGGAGAACTTCTGGCCATCGACGTCGGTGACGGCCGCGTGGACGATCACACTGTCGACCAGCGTCCTCACTCTGAAGAAGGTCACTTCAAGTCCGACAGGTGCCTTCCTCTTGGGTGTCGTCAGGACGCTGGTAAAATACCACCACTCGACGTGCGCCCCCCGATGGGGAAAGTGATCCCTGCTGGTGAAGGCGATCGGAGGAAGCGGGCGGCGTGAAGCGCCCCGGACCATCAGCTCATAGAGCTCGATGGGCAATTGGGTCAGCGCGCCTTTCAGGATCTTCCTGCCAGTCATCATCCTTCACGTCTCATGACCACAGTATCGCTGAAACAAGCAGTTTGCCCAACTGTGACAAGAGATGGATTCCCGATATGGTATCAATTGTGAATGTCCAAAGTGCCTGACCCCAAGGGATTCACAATTCATGAGAGCAGACGTTGCCAAGCGGCCTTCGCCTCGTAGAATGATTGCATGAGCGCACACATCATCCTGATTACTGGTCCGCGTGCGGCGGGCAAGTCGACGTTCGCGGCTGACGTCCACCGGGCACTCGTAGGCTCGGTCATCCTCCGCGTCGATGAGCCGTTTCACCAAGTGATGTCCCAGGACCGCAGCCGGTGGAACGGCCAGGAAGTAGACTTGTATGCCGTCGTCCTGCGCCACCAGCTGGCCCTCGCGCGCGACCTGGCAGCGACGTGCACGGTTATCGTCGATGGCACGGTCCTGCCAGACCAGCTTGCCCCTCTTCAGGAGAAGCCGGCGCCAGAGGTGAGTATCATCGTTCTCTTGCCCTCTCTTGAGGAGTGCCTGGCGAACGAACACCGAGCGACACGCACCGTCCCTGTTCGAGAGGAGAAAGTGACCGCTACGTGGCGGGAGATGCAGGAGTGGCGTAAGGTGACAGGAGTCCTTGTCCGGATTCTCGGCGGATCTGAGGTCGAGCACAGGAGAGTGTTGTCCGAGGTCGTGAACCAGCTGCGGCAGAGGCTCTAGTCCCAGTCCGAGCGGCTCCGGCGCAACAGCAGAGCAAAGACCGGCGCACCGATGATCCCGGTCAGGATGCCCAGTGGAATCTCGGCCATCGTCAGGGTGCGCGCCATATCATCGATGATCATCATGTAGATTGCCCCCAGGGCGATCGAAGCTGGTATGAGCCTGCGGGAATCCGGCCCGACGATGCCGCGCGCCAGGTGTGGCACGACCAGCCCCACCCACCCGATGACGCCGGACAGCGCCACGCTGACAGCGGTGGTCATCGTCGTCAACCCAATGAGAACGACCCTCATCGCCCCGGGGTTCTCGCCGAGTGACCGTGCCTCGTCATCGCCCATGGAAAGGATGTTGAGCTTCCAGCGCAGCACTGTAATGGCCACCAGGCACGGAACGATCACGACGACGGCTCTGAGCAGGTCTGTCCATTGCACAGACGCAAGAGAACCCATTAGCCAGAAGACGATCTGGGGCAGCTTCGTCGATGGGTCAGCCACATATTGCGCGCCAGCCACCAGCGACGAGAACAGACTGCCGATGACAAAGCCCGCGAGTACCAGGGTCACATGGGACCGGTCACGCCCGGACCTGGCGATCAGCCATGTCAGCGACACCGCCACAGCTCCTGTCGCAAAAGCTGAGGCCTGCGTGACCGCAGCGCTTGCGCCCAGCAGGATGGCGACGGCTGCCCCGAACCCTGCACCCGAGGAGACACCCAGAACGTACGGCGAGACCAGCGGGTTGTGAAACAGTCCCTGGAAGACGGCTCCACCAGAAGCAAGCGCGGTACCAACCAGCGCAGCCGCCAGCGCGCGGGGGAGGCGCACCTGCCAGACCACCGTCTCGACGGTTGGGTCCCATGTGCGGGCAATTGGCATGAACCGGGAAATCAGCACCTGCAGGACCGTTTTTGGAGCGATGGGATAGCGGCCCAGGCACAGCGACGCCAGAAGCACCGCCAGCGCGCCCACCCACATGAGGAGCAGGATCGGGACAAACCGCCCGCGCTTCATCAGTCGATCCCCGCGACAATCACGTGCCGGTTGCCGTCTGTCAGAACCTCGATGGGCATGCCATAAAGCCGCCCCAGGTTGTCAGCCGTCAGAACCTCGTCTGGAGTCCCGAGCGCAATCAGGCCCCCGTCGCTCACAAGCCCCACCCGGTCGGCGTACTGCATGGCGTCGTTGGGGTCATGGACGGTCATGATGACGGTCAAACCGCGGTGGACGGCAAGATCGCGGATCCTGCCCAGGACCAGGTACCGGTTCCGGAAATCCAGGTGCGCCGTCGGCTCGTCCAGCAGCAGGACCTGTGCCTCCTGCGCCAACGCGCGGGCAAGCAGGACCATTTGAAGCTGTCCCCCGGAGAGCTGGGTGTAGGGACGGGCGGCGATGCCACGTATGCCAAGTTCGTTCATGGCCTCCTGTGCCACCGCCACGTCATGTGGACCGGGCTGAGCAGCAGTGCCCAGATGGGGATTGCGTCCCATGAGCACAACATCCTGGACGGTATACGGGAATGCAGGAGCATGAGACTGTGGAACGGAAGCCGCACGCCTGCTCACGTCGCGTGCGGACAGTGACTTCAGGTCGCGCCCGTCGATGTGGATCGTCCCGGTTCGGGGCGACAGCACCCGCTCAACACAGCGAAGGAGTGTCGTCTTGCCGGCCGCGTTCGGTCCCACGATGGCGAAGACCTCGCGCGGCCCCACCGCCATGGTGAGGTCGTGGAGGATCACCGCCTCGCCGTAGGCAAAGCCCAGGTCCTGGATGTCGACAACCGATGGACGAGCTTGCTCCATGCTCTACTGGGAAAGTGCCGCGAGGTCAGCCGCGGGGACTGTGAACCCGTAGAACTGCCGGTAGAATTGTGCAATCTCGGCCGACATGTCAAACCAGATCTGATCGGGATACAGCTTGTGGGCCAGCCACATCGTGCCCAGGAATGACTCGGGAACGGGCATGTCCCACGAGACGACGTACTTCGGCATCACGTAGACTCTATGGTCCCGCACCGCTGCCACATTCTGCAGCTTGGGATTGGCAAGGACGTCGCTCACGGAGTCCCTGGTGTAGGACGTGAGGATGATGACGTCCGGGTTCCAGACGAGCACCTGCTCGGGAGAAACGTTAACCTTGCCGCCGGTCAGCTGCTCGGAAACGCTCACACCGCCAGCGTTCCTCACCATGAACGTCTGGAAAAAGTCGCCGGCAAAGGTCTTGAAAATGCCCGTCCCAGCAACGTACACCTTGAGGCGTTTCGCAGACTCCACGGCACCGACTTTGTCCGAGATTTCTTTCATCTTCGCGGTCAAGAGATCGAGCGATGCGGTTGCCTGTGCTGTGTGGCCCGTCAATGCTCCCATCCGCCGGATAGCATCGGTGAGCTGCCCAGGCTGCTCAGCGGAAAATGCGTACGCCGGCAGTCCGACTGCCTTCATCTGGTCCAGCGCTGGGCCCTCTTCTGTCAAGACAATATCTGGACGGGCCGCAAGCAGGGTCTCGACGTTCGCTGCATTCTGGTTGCCGGCCTCAGGCACCTGGCTCATCCGCGGATAGATCGCTCCCATGGCCTTCCCTTTGACGGCGGGACCAAAGTTTGCGACGACCAGCTGATCCTGTGCTCCCACAGCAAAGACAAGCTGGGTAGCAGTCGGGGAAATGGTCGCGATGCGCACGACGCGACGCGGCACCGTCACGGTGTGTCCCATCATGTCGGTGACCTGTTGCATCTGCTTGGGCAGCGTCAGTGTGATCGTCCTGCTCTGGGCACTCCAGGATGCGAGCCCACCAAGCGACTCCGCGGAGAACCGGACAGGGATCATCACGTGTCCGAGAACGATCGTCGGCACAACCCGGTGGTCTGTGTCGATCCACACCGTGCGTCCGTCGACTCGCGCCTTTGGATTCCCGACCGTCAGTTCCACAACGTGCGACTCCAGGGAAAGGCGCACCAGCCTCGTGGCAGGCGTCCATGTCACGTCGCCGCCCGTCAGCTCTACGACATTGCGAATCGGCACGAGAGCTCTGTTCCAGGCCGCTTCGACCATAGGGACCACCTTCGGGTTCGCTGGATCGACGGGAAAAGCAAAACCGTTCACACTCATCGTCGGACTCCCCACGGTGAGCACGACAGACAACACTGGTCGGTACGCTGCCCGTACGGTCGTGGACGGGATACCGGCGACAAGCATGACGACGACAATCAGGACGAGACAGATGAAACGATGAATTCTCGTGTGCATGACACAACCTCCAAGGTGGATGATTACGGGCGACAACGCGCCCCGTTTCACCGAAGGCACGGCGCACGACGGCGCAGAACCTGAAGCCACACGCACGACGGCGCGCGGCCACAGCGACAGTCCACGACGGAACTGAAGCCGGTTTGTTCTTGACCGTGAACAGTATAGGATCTGGAGGCCTGCTGTCAAGAAAACGTAGTGTATGAGTGCAGACTGTTCTTACCTGGGGGTGCCGCCTCCTTGGGGAACGACATGATACTGCCGACGCTGTCATGCCCGCGCAGGCGGGCATCCAGCCTTTTCCGTGCCTCCGCAACACGCCGCCGCAGGAACCCAGATCTGTCCCCTATTGCGAACGCTTGCACCACAGCGCCCTTGTGGGTATGCTGGTCTCATCGATTCTGAGGAGGTTGGAGCATGGAGAACCTGCCTGTCATCATGACTGGAACCAAGGTCGTTCTGACGCCTGCGTGCCGCGAGGACGTCCCGGCGTACTTGCGCTGGATCACGGACCCGGAGCTGAACGTCTTTCTGCTCGACTACGGCAAGGTGTTCACGCTGGAGCAGGAGTATGCGTGGTACGACGACGTCGTCGCCAAAGCCGGCAGCCGTATGGTCCACATGGACATCCGCCTGGCTGGTGACCAGAAGCTCATCGGCGACTGCAGCCTGTTCGACATCAACCACAAGGAAGGTACCGCCGAGGTTGGGATCCTGGTGGGCGAGAAGGAGTACCACAGTAAGGGGTATGGCAGTGAAGCGCTGTACCTCCTATGCCGCTACGGGTTCGACAAGCTGAACCTGCACAGCATCCTCCTGCGTCACCTGTCCATCAACACGCGCGGCGATAAGGCCTACCGCAAGATCGGCTTCCGGGAGTTCGGCTGCTTCCGCGAGTCCGTCGTCCGCGACCGTGTGCGCTACGACATGGTGTATATGGACCTGCTCGAGGCTGAGCTGCGCAATCCAGCTACCGGAGAACGATGACGCTCCGCGAAGACTTGCTCCGGGAATTCTGTCCGCAGAATGCACTGGAGCTGGAGCGCGACCTTGCCCTCCTGCATCGTTCAAAGGGTGGGCAGGGATTTGTCGACGCCATCGCCAGATTGCAGGAGTTCGTTGGACCAGGCACGGTGCGCCACTACGCATCGACCACCACATGCCAGGGGTACCTCATGCCACGCCCATGGGGCCTCAAGGGCGGCTTCCTGCGCCTGTCCACCGGCGAGTGGCTGGTCCCCGACCTGAGGATGGCTCCCATCGGCGGCATCTTCCTATCCGGGGCAAGTCATGGCATCGAGCGTCTCGGCGTCGTCGACGTCGGGTCCGGCACAGAAGACACTGAGTACGCTCAGCCGGTCGAGGGCTGTGCTGTCCTTGCCACGGGCAAGCCTCCGGTCGTCTACCGTGAAGCCGTCGCGGAGCGCGGGGCGCGCTGTGTCATCTCCGACTTCATGCCTGCACAGGATACCCGCATCGGCCGGACGCCCGAGGAGATGCCCGACACGGTGAACTATGCCTCGTTCGGGTCTGAGGCGCAGGGCGAGGGCTTCGGCTTCAACGTCAGCCACCGCACGTTCAAACGTCTCCAGGACATGGTTCGGGAAGAAGCTGTCGAAGTCGACGCCTTCTTTGATGCTGACGCCGGCACGGGTGACCTGCAGGTGCTGGAAGCTCACATGGGGACTCCGGGACCGCAGAAGCCCATCCTCCTGCTGGCACACTTGTGCCACCCCCGGCCGGGCGCGAACGACAACGCCAGCGGTGCCGCCCTGCTGGCCGAACTCGTGCGCGTCCTCTGTACCGTGCCGCTGGAACGCGAGGTTATCGCCCTGTGGATGCCCGAGTTCTATGGCACAATCGCGTGGCTTGCCGACCAGAAGCCAGACCTGGCATGCGCCATCGACCTGGATATGGTCGGCGAAGACCAGACAAAAACCGGCTCCACACTCGAAGTCACCGCGACCCCATGGTCGCTGCCATCGTTCATTTCGGACCTCATGGCTGTCAACCTGACTACTCACGACTTCCGCTTGATGCTCACCGGGTTCACATGGGGCTCAGACCACGCCATCCTCAACGATGCGAGCCTCCACGTCCCTGCTCTGTTGCTGAGCCAGTGGCCCGACCGCTACTATCACTCCAGCGACGACACGCCGGACAAGTCCAGCGTTCAGTCCTTCGAGTGGGTGGGCCGCGGCGTTCTGGATACGATCGCGGACCTTGTCTCCGGCATCCCGGACGAGCGCACCGCCGTTGTCGCAGCCCGCATACGTGAACAGGGGCTGGCAGACAGCGTACGGTACAACGATCCATTGATACGGGACTGGGTGGCTCGGCGTACCTGTGCCGCACTCCTCGCGCTACAAGAGATCGCCGACACCCCGGTCGTCCGCGCTGAACTGGCTGCGACGGGCACCACCGCTCCCATGCCGGCATTCCAGCCCAGGGTCCCAGTCATCGGCCCCATCGAGGAGGTGTGGATGACTACCGACGACCTCCAGTGGAATGACCGTCTGATGCGCGACTTCTCCTGCTGGTACAACCTCAAGGCAGAAGTCATCAATTTCATCCAGCTAGGCGTTGAACGCGAAGATGCGCTGAAACTGGCCACTGCGGAATTCGATGCGCCGGCCGCCGCCGTCCACGCAGCACGGCATTACCTCGACCTTCTGACAGCAAAGGGATACCTTCTTCCATGACCACACAATTCACCAGACCCGGCATCGCGCAGGGGACGCTCGTCGTCCTCGTCGGCCCGTCCGGGTCGGGCAAGTCGACGTTTGCTCAACACCACTTCAAGCCGACTCAAATCGTGTCGTCCGACGCCTGCCGTGCCATCGTCGCGGACGACGAAGCGGACCAGACCGCGACCACAGCCGCATTCGCGGTCCTGCACTGTATCGTCGAACAGCGTCTGCGCGCCGGCCGCATCACCGTCGTCGATGCCACGAACGTGCAGGCGAAGGCGCGCCGGCCACTGCTGGAGCTCGCGGCCCGCTATCACCGTCCATGCATGGCTATCCTGTTCGAGCTTCCGCCGCAGGTGTGCAAGGAGCGCAACCGGCAGCGGCAGGACCGCGTCGTAGGCGACTTGGTCGTGGATCGCCAGTGCGCTCAGGCGCCCGTTAGCGAGGGTGTGTTGAGACATGAGGGATTCGACCCTGTCATCGTCCTGCACTCCGCGGAAGAGGCAGATGGCTTTGGAGCACCCGCTCATCCCTCGCCGCTCGTGTGGCACGACAGGGCCGGCTCCTTTGACATCATCGGCGACCTTCACGGGTGCTGTGATGAACTCCTGTCACTGCTCAGGATTATGGGCTACAAGGTCGAGAACCCGGGGTCCTTGATTCCCCACATCACGGCGCCAGAGGGCAGGACTGCGGTCTTTGTCGGCGATTTCGTGGACCGCGGACCCGACAACGTGCGCTCGCTCCTCATCGTCATGGCAATGGTCCGTTCCGGCGCTGCCTTGGCGGTACCCGGCAATCACGACGACAAATTGCTCAGAGCATTGCAGGGAGCACCGGTCAAGATCAGCAATGGGCTCGACCATACACTGCAGGAGTTGAACGCGGCGGGTGAGGAGATGCAGGCGCTCGTCCGCGACTTCCTGGACGGACTACCGTCACACCTCGTCCTGGACGGAGGCAACCTGGTGGTCGCGCATGCCGGCCTGCCGCAGGACCTCCACAGCATTGATTCGCCGCGGGCGCGCGACGTCGCCCTGTTTGGCACGCCGACCGGCCAGCGAGACGAGTACGGAATCAAGATCCTCGCTGACTGGGCCCATGCGTACGAGGGCGAAGCAGTCATCGTCTGGGGACACCTTCCTGTCGCCGAAGCGGTATGGGTCGGGAACACCATCGACATCGACACCGGCTGCGTCCACGGAGGCAGCCTGACCGCACTGCGCTATCCCGAACGCGAGCTGGTCAGCATCCCCGCTGCGCGCGTCTACTCCACGCCCATCAAGCCCCTGTAATGGACATGCAGCCAACGTGACGACCCGCAACAGACTTGGAACCGTCCCGACAATGTTGCGGGAAAGGGTGTGCCTGGTGACAGGCGCTACACGCGGTATCGGCGCAGCAACGGCGGAGGCTCTTGCCTGTGTGGGGGCGACAGTCGTCGCCACCGGGCGAAGCGCCCAGCGTGGACAGGACCTCGTGTCTGCCATCATACAACGCACGGGCAATGAAGACGTTCACTTCCTGTGCGCCGACCTTGCGTCGATGGTCGAGGTGCGCGGTCTTGCCCGGGCATTCATGGACCGCTGGGACTGCCTGCATGTCCTAGTCAACAACGCCGGAACGGTGTTCCCGACGCGGCATACCACCACCCTCGGGCACGAGGAAGTCTTTTCCGTCAATCACCTGGCGCCCTTCCTGCTCACCAGTCTTCTGCTCCCCGTCCTGCGAGCCAGCGCGCCGTCGCGCATCATTGTGACCTCCTCGTACGAACACCGGCGTGAGCGTATGCACTGGGACAACCTGCAGGGAGAGCGCTTCTACTTTTCGCAGCAAGCATACGCGCAGTCCAAGCTGGCAAACCTGCTGTTCGTCTACGAACTGGCAAGGCGGCTGGAGAGAAGCGGCGTCACCGTCAACGCGTTCAACCCTGGCTTGGTGCACACGAACATCTGCATGGACAGCGGCTGGCTCATCGGGACGGTCAAACGGATGATGGACCGATTCTCTGGACTGAGCCCGGAGGAAGGTGCGGACACCGGCGTCTGGCTGGCATCGTCACCTGACGTCGAGGGAGTCACCGGTCGCTACTTCCAGCGCAGACAGGCAGTCCGTTCCTCGCACGCCTCGTATGATGTCGCCGCCCAACGGCGCCTCTGGCGCATCAGTGAGGAGTTGACGGGTGTGTCTGCAGAATCCAGTACGTAGGCGGCGCCCAACAGCGTGCGTGGTCAGTGGTCGAACAGGAGCTCGGGGGCTGTGGGGATCCTGGGCAGCTCCAGCAGTTCGTAGTCTGTGGCGCCCACCGTCACGAAACCACACCGCTCGTACAGTGACAAGGCGTTCCGGTTGTCTGTCTCGACCTCGATGGTGATCCGCTGGCTGCCGCTGTTTTGCAGGCCATGGACGATGGCCAGCAGCATCTGCCCTCCGATGCCCTTGCCCTGCATCTCCGGCCGCACTGCGAAGTGGACGACGAAGGCGCGTCCGTCGCTGACGGCAGACTGGATGACGCCGACGGGCCGCCCGTCCTGCGTCGCAAGGTAGGTCGTACGCGAAGGGTCCTTCATCAGACGCACGAGCGCCTGCTCCTCTTCCTGAGTCGGCTCTGCAAACGCTGACGCAACAATGGCTGCCATAATGGGTACGTCCTCGGTCCCTGCGGGCCGGAGCTCCACCGAGTCGTGAATGGTCTCAAACGGGGGGATCCGCTTCACGTCAAGATCCATCGTGTACTCGCTGTGGGAGTGCCGCGTCCCCATCGCGGCAGCGAACGCCGCACCCTCTCGCGACTCCTGTGGCACGACGAACAGAAGCCGCCGGACTCCGCGCTTCTGACATTCCCTCATGACAGCCAGGGCTATGGCACGACCCAGGCCCCTCCTGCGGAACTCGGGATGGACAAGGATGCTTGCCTCGACTTCCGAGGGGTCACCGTAGCTGTTCATGCCCGCAAACCCGACAAGCTGTCCACTCTCGTACCACAGCACATCGCTGACTGAACCCTCCAACCGTGTCTCCAGTGTGCCGAGGTCCAGCCGAGCCTCCATCGAGTAGCCGTCTCCGACCTCGCAGATACCCGCAAGAGCTCGGATGTGACCGACCTGTTGTGTCGAAAGCGTGGCCGGTATCATCATCCCGTCTTCGTCAGTCATCACGCGAGCCTCCCGTGCACGTCATGAGCCCGCCGAGCTCCCGCAGCGGTCCGGGACTGCAGCCATCAGGCCGACTACTTCGCTCTCAGGCTGTCCAGCGCGGGTTTCGCCTCGGGGCAGAACCCAAAGAACCCATTGATGGTCTTGCACTCGTTGTACTCGTCACACTCCGCGCAGGTGGCATAGCCCTTGCCGTGGGCGCATGCCCGCACGTCGCAGACAGTACAGTGCGAGAACAGTCGTGGCCCGGCCGACTGACACCCGTCACAGACGACGTCCTCGGGCTTGACCTCGATGCCATAGGCTGCCGACCATGCGGCGGCCGTTTTCTCCTGCAGTGCCCTGTCAGCCGTCTTGCCAGCCACATGTGCCGGACAAGTTGTACAAGCGAGACCACACGCTGCGATCATCTCCATGTCCCTCTCCTTTGTCTGGTGAGTTATCTCACCCTACGCTGTCCGACTAGATAATGGTACGCCGCTTGTCACAGAAGATGCCACATGCGCAAGCTGCCCGTCCACTTGATCTCGTTCGCCTGCGACTTCTCGTATTGGATATGATGACGGTTCAAGCAAGAACTCTCAAGAATGCGTGTCTGGTTACCATGTAAGAGGTGTATCAGGCTCAGTTCCTGTGCAAAGTCTCTTAATATTGCCTCTCAACGCAAACGCCAGGAAGGAGGCCCCTGACACAGCGAAGATGGCATAATGCAATGGAAAAAAAATGTACATCAAGACTACCAGGATCCACGGGAACACCAAGTTGGCCAAACTCGTTTTCCTGGTCACCACAAAGATCAGCACCAAGATGGGGAAAAAACAGACAAAATACCATGGCCCTATCAACGCAAGCGTCGCGCCATAGAACGTAGACGCGCCCTTTCCTCCTTTGAATCGAAGAAAGATCGGGAAGACCTGCCCAACCATGGGCAGCAATGCGACAATGACGATCTGCCAGTGACTCGACAAAAGTGTCTTCGCCAAATATGCCGGCAAAAAGCCCTTTGAGAAATCGAGGGCTCCCGAAACAACCCCCCATTTCCAGCCGAGCGCACGTGAGACGTTGGTCGATGAGGCTGATTTTGAACCAATCCTCAGGACGTCCACTCCCTTCAACTTGCCTACCAGAAAACCAAAAGGAATGGAGCCCAGGAGATATGCACCGACCGCAAGCGCAATGAACGCCATCATGTTCTTGCCTTCATTGTTTGATAAATCTTCCTATTCACGGGAGTTTCAACGCCCAGGCGTTCCCCCATGCCCACGACTGCACCGCTATAGTAATCAATTTCATCAATGTTTCCTTTCTCCTTGCTCCCTCTCCCTTTCGTGATCGCTTTGGCAATCTGCTTCCTGAAAAGGCTCAGAACAGGCACCGGAACACAGCCGAGCAACAAAGCATACAGACGTGTCGGATAGTGGTGCAGGTTCAGGAATCTTCCTCCGCCTTTTTTGACTGTTCGTGCGTACTCGCGCAACGATTCAATTTCTTCCTCGAAGACCTTTTTGTCCGCAAAACCCTCTTCGATGGACAGCCCGTGTGAGGAGGAAGGCACTCCCAACAGATTGGTAAAGAGCTTGGAAAACTCCATGTTCTTGACATTTTTGGATGGAACTTCCTCGGCTTCAAATCCACTCTCGAGGAATATTCCTCTTAGATCCTGTATCTCGTCAGGTCCGAATGCCACTCCGAAAGCCAATCTTATTGGCAGGAAATACGAAATGACACTGTTGCCTTCGATTCTCTCCATAGAAATGGGGTTGAACAGGCTAACCCTTATTATCCTGATCCTTTGGGCGTTCGAACCAAATATCCGCTCAAGTTCGGTTCTTGCCTCTTCCGCCGCAACGACACCATTTTGAGACAAGACCAGGTCAGGAGGTTTCTCTTGTTGTATTCGTTCGTAGTAGTACCTTACAGATGGAGCAACGGGATTTTTCACTGTCAGAAAAATGAAATCCGGGGCGGCTTCTCCGCTGAATGCCTGCTCTTCAACGATATCACTCTCAAATCTTGTCGGCATGCTCCCTTGCCGCGCAACAAGGATGTTGCCCTGCTTTATGTCCTCCAGCTGCGCATGCCTGGCAACTCCCAATATTTGAGCTGAGTTCCGCATCTCATAGGCGAACAGCGTTCCCGTCCTGCCACCAACTCCAACAACAGCAATCTTCTTTGTCATGTCACCATTGTAGCAGAGGGGGGGTGTTTTCAATGGTCATTGCAACAGCTACTTCGGAACATTGACCTCTGACACGAGGAGGACGTGAGCGTCGTCCGCGTCTGGGATGATGAAGTAGTACTCGCGAATCGGGCCACCACACTCTTTCCAGTGGACCACAGTATGCCGCCCAGGACAGGAAAAGCCATGCATGTGCGCATGCATGCATGGCTGAACTCAGTCGGGGTTCGTTTGCGGCTTCAGCGCTTTGGCTCTGACTCTCTTGGCATAGTACGGTGACATGGCCAGTAGTTTCCGGCGGATGAATGGCCGTACAATGGGCACGAACAACTTCTTCCATCCCAGGGTCTTCCGCTGCAGCGCCAGCGTCTCGTCAAAGCTGTGGTGCTGGTAGTGCAGCAGCCGCTCGCTCTCCTTGGTGTCCATGAAGTCGCAATGGAACGGCGTCTGAGAGAAGGCCGATTCAGGCAGCATCCCAATGCCCAGCGCGTCGAACGAGCGCTGCATAAACTGCCGTCCAGTCACCTGGCAGGATGGACCGCCCGCGACCATCAGCGTCTTTCCTTCCAGTCCAGGAAGCATCGCTGCCGCCGCGACCGCCGCACCTGCGTCCATGGGCGCCAGGTACTCCATGCGGTCGTCCATCCGGACCTCAAACATGAGGGGGTCCAGTTCGCCGAATTCAATGGGAGGAACGGCGCCGAACCGGAGGATGACCCAGGGCAGGCCCGACGCATGCAGCATGTGTTCACAGGTCAGCTTGTGGTAAGAGTAGTCCTCGTATGGGTGCAGCTGCTCGTCAGCCTTCCGGGGTGGTGCGAGGTGCTGAGTACGACCGTGCAGAGCGATGGAGGAGCTGAAGACAATGCGCGGCCTGCGCCTCGAGGCGAGCGCGGCCTGCAGGAGATTCCACGTGCCGCCGACGTTGATGGTCTCAGCCCACGCGGGGCGCTGCTCACTCTTTGGCGGGATGATGAAGGCCAGGTGAATGATGGCATCGGCACCCTGCACGGCCCGTGCCACGACCTCTGTGTTGCGGATGTCGCCCCAGGTGATCTCGACCTTGCTGGCATAGGGCCGGGCTTTCCGCTTCGACATGGGCGACGGGATGTCCAGACATCGGACGGTCACTCCACGGCTCAACAGCTCGTCGACGGCGTACGTTCCGACGTTTCCAAATGCACCCGTTACCAGAACTCTCATGATTTCCTCCCGCCCATGGACTCCATGAGCATGGCCAGTACGCGCTGCATGAGCGCCCCCCAGTCCTGGCCTTCGGGGTCCAGGATGCCCTGGAGCAGCAGCCCCAGCACGACGCTGAGCATGAGGGTCGCTGCCAGGTTCGCATCCTTCATCTGCAAGCTCCCTTCGGACACGCCATGTTCCAGCACCTGCTGGAAGAACCCCTGGTATCTGCGAATCATATCGACGGTGTTGTGTGCCACTTCGGGATCTGCCTTGGACTTGGCCCAGAATTCGAGCAGGATGCTCCACTTGGTGCCGGCGACATGGTAGATCTCGTTCACTCCTGCTGCCATCGCCGCGACCTGCCGGGGTACGGATTCACCTCCGATTTGCGCTGCAGCGAACTGCCGGTCGAGCTCCGCCAGCCACGCATTGAGCAGTGCCACAAACACCGACCCCTTGCTGGGAAAATGATGATAGAATGCACCCTTGCTGACGCCGGCGCCGCGACAGATGCTGTCGACGCTCGTCACATCGTAGCCGTGTTCAGCGAAACTCTGCTCGGCGACCGCAAGGATGCGGCCTCGTGTCTCCTGCGAACGTTCTTCCTGTTTCATGGTAACCCCCAATGCCTCCGGCCTCAGCACACAAACCGACCGGTTGGTCTTATTATCGCCAGACGAAGGCAGCGGTCAAGCCCGATGATAGAGGCGCCGTTCGCAGATACGGTCGGTTTCTGTGAAAGAATCCTTAGTGGGGGCGCAGGAAGAGGTACCAGCCGGCGACAACCACGATCTGAACGGCAACGACCAGCCAGAACCGTTCCAGGAAGCTTTCTTTGCTGGTCTTGTGGTGAAACAGCCGCATGCCTGCGATCGCTCCGACGGTACCACCAGCAAACGCCAGCGTCAGCAGGACCCTCTCCGGTACACGGGTTGCTCCAGTCCCTGCAATCAGCTTGTCATAGCCGTAGGTAAGAAACGTGATGCCCGTGACGGCCAGCAGCCACGACTGCACCCAGTCGAGTGCCGGCAGGTAGCCATGCAGTAGGAACATGCCCGTTGCAGCCAGTCCCAGCGTGAGAACCAGCGCTCCGGTCATGGTGGTACGTCGGCGCGCACGGGCGACGGTGGTCACTGTGGTTCGTGCTCCCCGTCGTCCAACGTGTACCGAACCTTGGCGGCCAGAGCGTGTATGGTGAACGGCTTCTGGATGAACTGAACGCCTGCTTCCAGCACTCCGCGGTGGGCAATGACGTTTTCCGTATAGCCAGACATGTAGAGAACCTTCATCCCAGGATGGTCCTTGGAGATGCTGGCAAAGAGCTCCCTGCCATTCATCTCTGGCATGACCACGTCGGAGAGGAGCAGTTGCACCGGTCCGTCGTAGCCGGCAAGGATCGACAGCGCTGCGCGTCCGTTTTCTGCCAACAGGACGCGATAGCCCTGCTGTTCCAGGATACCCTGTGCAAGGCTGCGGACCACGGCGGCGTCTTCGGCCAGCAAGATGGTCTCGGTGCCACGGAGGTCTTCGAGAGGTGTCACCTGCGCTCTCTCGACAGGTTCGGCGGCAGTCTCGACCGCGGGCAGGTAGATCTTGAATGTTGTCCCCTTGCCGAGTTCGCTGTAAACCCAGATGTTGCCATCGTGCTGCTTGACGATGCCGTAGACTGTGGCAAGGCCCAAGCCAGTGCCCTTGCCCTTTTCCTTCGTCGTGAAGAAGGGCTCAAAGATGCGCTCCTGAGTCTCGGCGTCCATACCAATGCCGGTGTCACTGATGACCAGCAGGACGTAGCGGCCCGGTACCACGCCTTGGTGCGCTGCCACGTAGGCAGCGTCCAGGTCCGCGACGCTCGTCTCGATGGTCAGCCTGCCGCCTTCAGGCATGGCGTCCTGGGCATTGACAGCCAGGTTCATGACCACCTGCTCCAGCTGACCGATGTCTCCCAGGACTGCAGGGATGGACAGCGCCAGAATGACCTTGAGAGCAATATCCTCATGGAGCGTGTGCCGCAGCAGTTTCTCGAACTCCGTGACCACGGCGTTGAGGTCAAGGGGCCTGAACTCCAGCACCTGTTTGCGGCCAAAGGCCATGAGCTGGCGCACCAGGTCCCGGGATTTCTCTGCAGCCTTCACGATCTGCTGAACGGACTCCCTGTGTGGATCGTCCGGACTGAAGTCGTCCAGGAGCAATCCACCGAAGCCGAGGATCGGGGTCAGCAGGTTGTTCAGGTCATGGGCCACCCCACCGGCCAGACGGCCGACAGACTCCATCTTCTGCGCCTGCCGGTACTGTTCCTCCAGCTTCGCCTTCTCTTCCTCCCCCCGCTTGCACTCGGTGATGTCCCAGGAAAGGTCGCCCAATTGGGATACGATCTCGATGTCGCTCTCATCATAGTTCGCAGATTTGTTGCCAACACCAATGATCGCCTTGATTTGGTTCCCTCTGAAAATCGGGACAACGACTTCTCTTATGATTGGCGCATGGCCATCAGGCATCCCTTTGCGATGAGGTAAAGAAGCATAGTCGTTGTGAATAACGGGGCGACGTTCATTTACACAATCCGCCCATACACCCGCTTGGGCAATATCATAATGGCTGCCCTTTCCTTCAGCCGTGCACATGTTTTTTAGTGTATTCGTTGACCAATTCTGCAAAGAGAGCGTTTTTTGATCTGATTCGACAAAATGATAGAAACCAATCGTGCTTCCAGTCAGTGCTTCAATTTCATCCAATGTTGCAGTAAGCAATTCATCCATCGAGTGTGAACTAGCAAATTCCAATAGCCGAAGGCGCGTCTGCATAATATTCGCAACCCGCTTGCGCTCGGTGCGGTCGCGCAGGACCATGATGCCGAACGCCAGATCGCCGGACAGTTCCTCCAAGAGCCGGATTTCGTCCGCAGTGATGGCATTTGGCTCCGTAGAATAGATATTGACAACGCCGAACGTATGTGCTCCTTTGTCCTTGAGGGGGAGGGCGATACTGGAACGATAGCCGTGCTGCAAAGCGCTTTCACGCCACGGGGCCATTTGTGGGTCAGTTGTGAAATCCTGAACGTAAGATATTCTGCCGCTTCGGATAGCTTTTCCAGTAGGACCTCGTCCGCGTTCCGTGTCGGCCCATGTGATGTTGGCGTTTGCGATATACCCGCTATCGAGCCCAGCCCAAGCGACAGGACGTACGGTCTTGGCGTCATCGTGCTCGGCATATCCTACCCAAGCCAAGCGGTAACCTGCTTCGTCGCAAATGATACGGCAGATATCGTTGAGCAAGGTCTGCTCATCAACTGCCCGCAACATGGTCTGGTTACATTTGCTGATGGCTCGCAGTTCGCGATTCAGCCGATGCAGTGCCTCCTCGGCCAGTTTGCGTTCGGTGATGTCACAATCGGTACCGCGATAGCCTTTGAAGTTCCCATGGGCATCATAGAAGGGAAGGCCGCTGGTTTCCAGGACAACCGGATGTCCATCCTTGTGGATGCAGATGTTCTCCAATGCGATGACGGGTTTCTGTTGTAGCGTCAGTGGTCCGAAGATTCCCGTCACGCGTTGTGCTTCCTCCGCGGGCATCAGCTCAAACGGTGTCTTGCCGACAATATCTTCCGGCTCATAACCAAGGATGCCTTTCACCCGTGGGCTGACATAGGTGTAATGTCCCTTCGGATCAACCTCCCAGACCCAATCATACAACGTTTCGACCAACCCCTGGAATCGTTGCCGGCTCTCCTCCAACGCTTCCAGGAAACGGCCCCGCGCTACACGATCGGAAAGGATTTTGCCGATGAGGACGGTGGCCAGCGGATAGGTTAGGATGACCGGCAGGCCGATCCGTTTCAGCGTGTCGAGAATCATGCCGGCGGGCAGTGTCGAGGTGAGCGCGAGCATGACCAGGTGGACCAGCAGACCAAAACCCAGGAGTTGTCTTGTTGAGACTTCCCCGTCCTGATGGATATAGCGGGTGCGAAAGAGAATGCCGAGAAGGCCTGAAGACAGGATGACCAGCACTCCCATGACAGCCCCCGATCCACCCTGGACTATCCGGAGAGTCACCGCCATACCACCTGCTACGACGAGCGCCACGGGGCCGAAGAACAGGCCGCACAGGCTGATCACGACGGAACGGCCGTCAAAAATCAGCCCAGGCGCCAAGGTCAGCGGGACCAGCATGCCAATGACAGCCGCGCTGCCGAACAGGAAACCCTGCAGCAGCGACTCATACTGATCCAGGTACCGACGCTGTCCGATGAATCCGGACACCACGCTCAGCGCCACCAGTAGTGCCAAGTTGTCGATCAGACTGATGATAATCATCCTTGCGCTCCTCTGCTCACAATGGCTCGACTCCCTTCATAACGATCCCATGATATGAAGAGCCCCGTCACGTACAACGCGACGGAGAGGCCGCCGGCGTCTTCAGGACACCAAGGTGACGCCATCGATAGCAACTGAAGGGGGTCAGGCAGCAACGTCCACGAGGACGAAGCTCCCGCCTGTTGCCGATGCAAGGGAGAGCGCTTTAGCCTCGCCGCTTACTCGTCCCTGGTCTCCTTGCTCCAATAGGGTACCGTTGAGTGAAATGGATCCGGACGTCACATACAGCAGGACGCACCGGTCGCCTGTGACGGGGTACTCAAGCGCAAAGGCTGGAGAAAACGTCGACAGCGAGACGGAGGCATCGGCATGCAGCGTCACCGCAGCGGGCTTCCCCTTGCCCGAGGCCACCGTCAGCAACTGGTCATGCCGCGACATCTGCGTGAAGTCCTTCTGCTCGTGTGATGGTATCAGCCCGGGTTCGTCCGGGAAGATCCAGATCTGATAGTACCGGGCTGGGTCGCTCTCCTGGTTCTTCTCCGTGTGTCGTGTCCCCGTGCCGGCAGATATGCGGTGTACCTCGCCTGCATGGACAATCGTGCGCTCCCCGGCATCATCGGTGATGGTCAGTTGCCCCACTAGCATGATCGTGACCATCTCCAGTTCCTCGTGGGGATGCATCCCGAATCCTTCCCTTGGCTGGATCAAGTCGTCGTTGAAGACGCGCAGCTTGCCCAGGCGCACGTTGCCTGGCACATACCACTCGCCGTATGAGAAGAGCCAATAGGCCTGGATCCATGACAGGTCGACAAAATGGCGTTCCTGTGCCGGTATGCGGGTGACCATGATAGACCCCCTTGTGACAACCGTACAGAACCTGCAACGCACCCGAATCAAACCACCAGAATTCCACTTATCCGACCCTGATGCCAATGACGGGCATTCGTCTCATGCGTTCATCTGTCTCAGGTATAGAGGAAACGCTCTCCGAGTCAAGCAAGTGGCTGGGGATGCGCACAACTCTGCAGTCGCCTGCTTCAGGTCTTGCGGGGAGCCTTCTTCCTCCTGCCGGCGACCTTGTAGCGCAGCCACACCAGGCCCTCGCCAATAGTCTCGGCGCTGACAAGCGTGAGGGCAATGACGCCTTCGGGAGATGCCAGGTCCGGCGCGCGGAACATGGAGCGCTGCGACGTTCCGCCCACCAGTGCCGGATGCACGAGGATGCTGACCTCATCGACGAGTCCGGCCCGGAGCAACACGCCATTCAGAATACCGCCCGAATCGACGCGCACAGTCTGGATGCCGTAGCGTGCGTTCAGCTCTTCCAGTGCGGCTCTCATGTCGACCTTCTCGCGTCCGGCAACGATGAAGTCGACCCCTGCCTCGGCCAAGTACTGCAGGTACTCATCCGGCGTGCTGTCTGAACAGATCGCCACGCCCCCTCGCCAGTAGGGCATCGCCAGCCACGTCTTCCAGCAGCGGACGCGCGCCCGGCTGTCCACGATCGCCAGCAGCGGACGCGTGTCAGTCGGGACGGCGACCTGCGGTTCCCAGGGGCCCTTGTCCCGTGCTGCCGATTCAGGAGCCGCCAGGACCGTCCCTGAACCCACCAGCGTACACTCCTCGTGCCATCTCCCCGCGAGGTCATAGAGAACCCCGACGTCGGCTTCAAACCAGTCGATACGCCCATCGGCGCTCACGGCATTGTGTATGACGACTCGTGGCAACATGTGGCACCCCCTGTCTCCTGACTGCATCATACAACAGGTGGTGGAAGGGGTCAACGTGACGACGCAAGCGAACGCATTGAAACCCACGAGCACCAATTTTCCCTGACCCGAAGGTGCCCTTGCCGTTCAGCTGATGGATTCCCACATGCGCGGGAATGACGGGTCAGAGGATCGAGCGATGCGTCGCTGGAACCCCATTCTCGCGTCCCGACGAACCCGGGAGCGCACTCTGAGCGAACAGGGCTATCATGATACTATGGAATCGCAGGAATGGGCGGTATCTGTGGTGCAGGACGGCGACAGCTGCTGGTTGGTCGTGGTCGGAGACGACGTCTCTCCCTCGACCAGTGCGCGCGTCCGTGCGCTGGGGCGTGCCACTGAGGCACTGCATCCCACCTGGCTGGTCGAGACAGTGCCGGGATACTGCACGCTGGGGCTGATCGTCCAGCCGCTGCAAGTCTCACCGGAAGAGGTCCAAGAACTGGTGTCCAGAGCCGTACGAAATGTCACGGCCGCCCCGCCCGTCCAGCCGAGGACCGTTTCGATCCCGGTGTGCTATGGCGGCACATACGGTCCGGACATGGAGACCGTCTGCCGGCATTCTGGACTGAGAGAGCAGGAGGTCGTGCATCGACACGCTGCAGCCGGCTACCAGTGCTCCATGCTGGGGTTCCTGCCCGGCTTCCCATACCTCATGGGCCTCGACCCGCAACTGGCGACGCCGCGCCTGGCAACGCCGCGGGCCACTGTCCCAGCAGGGAGTGTGGGGATAGCGGGTGCACAGACGGGCGTCTACCCGGTGTCCAGCCCAGGAGGCTGGAACATCATCGGTCGCACCCCTCTCGCCTTGTTCGACCCCTCGCGTGAGCAGCCCTCGCTGGTGCAGGCAGGAGACGCCGTCTGCTTCTCTCCCATCAGCGTCGAGGAATTTGAAGAGCAGCACTCACATGAATTCACACGTTATCCACAGATATGTGATGTTTCAGAGCAAGATGTTGGTGGGTTCGAAGTGCTTGAGCCCGGTCTATTGACGACGGTACAGGACGACGGCCGCTGGGGCCTGCAGCATCTGGGGGTTCCCGTCTCAGGGGCCATGGACCGGCAGGCACTGGCCCTCGGGAACCGTCTGGTCGGCAACGAGGAAGGAGCTGCGGCACTGGAAATGACTCTATCCGGTC
Source organism: Coprothermobacter sp. (assembly GCA_013824685.1). Taxonomy (NCBI): domain Bacteria; kingdom Pseudomonadati; phylum Coprothermobacterota; class Coprothermobacteria; order Coprothermobacterales; family Coprothermobacteraceae; genus Coprothermobacter; species Coprothermobacter sp. The sequence continues at coordinate 48,638 of PNOG01000005.1, forward strand.
CCCGCCTGGCGTTCACGACAGACACGCTGGTGGCCGTGACGGGTGCGGACATGGGTCTGCAGGTCGACGGGTATGACGTCCCGGCATGGACCGCGATCCTGGTACGGGCCGGCAGCGTCCTCTCCGTAGCCGGTTCCACCGGAGCCGGGTGCCGCGCCTGGCTATGTGTCGCGGGAGGTATCGACGTTCCGGGTGTCCTGGGCAGCCGTTCTACACTCCTGCGGGCTGCACTGGGAGGATTCGAAGGACGAGTACTGCGTACGGGAGACCGTCTTCCTCTGCACCCTCTGACGCGAGAGGCAAGGCATCCGGATGGGTTTTCCTGCCCGGTCGAGTTGCGGCCGTCATATGCCATGGACACACCGGTTCCGGTCCTTCCGGGTCCACAGGCCGACGCGCTGACACCCGGCGCACAACAGGCATTCCTGGACGCGACATGGACCGTGGGCAACGACAGCGACCGCATGGGTTGCCGACTGGAGGGGCAACGACTGGACCTGGAAGGCAGTGCGGACGTCATCTCGGAGGTCGTCCCCGAGGGAGCCGTCGAGGTGACAGGCTCAGGTCTGCCTATTATCATGCTGGCGGATCGCCAGACGATCGGGGGATACATCAAGCCGTTCGTCGTCGCCTCGGCGGCACTCGGATGGCTGGCACAACGTCAACCGGGTGACAGCGTCCACTTTCGCATGTGCTCCCTCGATGATGCACGGGACATGTTGGAGAGGCAGTCCTCTGCAAGGAAGGAATTGACTCGCCTGCAAGCCATCTGGCGCCAGTGCCGCGCAGGTGGTACACTGCAGGTGACGGTGAACGGCGTACGGCATGTGGTTGAATGGCAGGACGTGACTCCTCTGGAGGTGGACCATGGGCATGGCAGTTGACCTCAACAGCGACGTAGGTGAAAGCTTCGGGGCGTGGACATTCGGCGATGACGCACATGTCCTGAACCATATCACCAGTGCCAATGTCGCCTGCGGCTTTCATGCAGGGGACCCGGAGGTCATGCTGGCGACGGTGAGAGCGGCACATCATCGCGGCGTCGCTGTCGGAGCACACCCGGGGTATCCAGATCTGGTCGGATTCGGCCGCCGCGCCATGACGTGCACTCCCGATGAAGTCTATGCTTTCTGCTTGTACCAGATTGGAGCGTTGGCGGCTCTCTGTCGTGCCGAAGGAATTTCACTGTGCCATGTCAAGGCGCACGGAGCGTTGTACAACCAGTCGGCCAGGGACCCGGATCTCGCCCGCGCCCTTGCGCGAGCGACCCGGGATGCAGCCCCTGCTCTCATCCTGCTTGGACTGCCCGGGTCACAGCACGAGTTTGCTGCCCACGAAACAGGTGTCCCTTTTGCCGCCGAGGCCTTTGCCGACCGCGCCTACCAGGCGGATGGTTCGCTGGTCGCTCGCGCCCATGAGGGCTCCGTCCTGCACGACCCCGAGGCTATCGCCCCTCGCGTCATCAGGATGGTGACCGAGGGGACCGTCGAGACAGTGCAAGGAGAGGTCGTCGCGATCCATGCCGACTCCATCTGTGTTCACGGGGACAATCCTGCTGCGTGCCGCATCCTGGAGATGGTCCATCGTGCGCTGGATGATGCCGGCGTGCGCGTCAGTCCTCTGCGGGAAGTGCTCAGCCTCTAGCAGCCAGAACCCTCTGCTCGTGCTCCAGCAGCCAACGCTTGCGGTCGAGACCACCTGCGTAGCCGGTGAGTGAGCCGTCACTGCCGATTACGCGATGACAGGGAACGATGATGGCGATGGGGTTGTGCCCCACTGCACCGCCCACCGGGCGTGCCGACCTGGGACGGTCAATAGCCGCGGCAACGTCCCCGTAGCTTTTCGTCTGTCCAAACGGGATTTTCCGCAACGCATGCCAGACCAGCCTCCGGAACTCCGTGCCTCCCGGGTTCAGGTGGACGGCAAACGTCGTCCGCCTGCCGCCGAAGTACTGGCTCAGCTCTGTGATGCACTGCTGCACGACCGACGTCACGCAGGCCGCTCCCATGTCGACGTTCTCGACGAACGTCACCGACACGATGCCGCGTTCGGTGCCTGCGACCTCCAGTGCGCCGATGTCCGTGAAGAGGTATCCCCTATCCAGCTGCTCCATCATACGACCCCCTGAACGACCTACTGGATGCATCGCTATGCGTGACACCGCGTCAATCTTCCACCGGCAGTTCCTTGATGCGTCGGGCAGGAACGCCGGCATACATGCCATTGGCAGCGCAGTCTTTGTTGATGACGGCTCCTGCCGCTATGACACAGCCGTCTCCGATCGTCACGCCCGGCAGAATGACTGAGCGTGCCCCGATCCAGCAGCCGTCCCCAACTGTGATGGGTTGGGGATTGACGCGCCCCGCTCTTTCGGTCGCCGGTCCCATCATGTGCGTCGACGTGCAGAACAGCACTTCCATGCCTATGCCACAGTTCTTCCCGATACGAATGGGCGCTGAGCCGTCGAAGAAGCAACGGTAGTTGACAAACGTGCCTGCTCCGATGACGATGTCGCGGCCGGCAAAGTAGCATCCGGGCCGAATCCCGTGCGTCCTTGTCCGTATCCCATAGAGGCGCATCAATGATGCCCTCACCGGATTTACGAGAAGTGGACTGGCAGCCAGCCAGTTGATGAAGAATCCTCTCCACATGCGGTCGGCGACGGTGATGATGACAGACAGCCGGTCTGTGCCAGTATGCTGTGCTACCATGTCCACACTCCTTGTTCGTTCTTGACGCTGCCCTTGCGTTCCCTGCCGTGAACCGGCTCCATCAACATGTCCCGTCAACCTCCAACCTTACCCTCTCCCATCGGAAGAAGAACGATGGGCGCGGAAGGTGCATGTCAGAATCGCAGCAGCTGTGCGGACGCCACCCGTCCACGCCTCCATGTTGCTTTCGATGACCCCGTGCCGCATCGAGACCACACTGCCGGTGAGTTCTACAACTGCGCCGGGGAGGACCGCCTTGAAAAACCGTGCGTCCCTGATGCCGACGAAGTAGGCGATCTGGCCCGAAAAACGTGGTGTCGTCAGCATCATCAGTGAGGCGGCCTGTGCCATGGTCTCGATGATGATTACGCCGGGTGTCAGTGGAAATCCGGGGAAGTGCCCAGTGTAGAAGGAGCTGTCCTCTGGATAGGTTGCCTGCGCTGTTACACGGACGCCTGGAACGACATCCGCAGGACCGTTGACGAAGAGAAACGGCTCTCGCTGGGGCAGGAGTTCACGGACCTGTTCCGGGCTGAGTCTGAGAGTGCTTTGAGCCTGTACACTTGCTTCTGATATCATGTTTGTCCTCTCGCGGCGGAGTGACCGTCTACCCACGTCGAATATGCAAATATACAATTCTATTTTACGCGGTTCGGGTTGCTTGACTACCCTGCAACGATAGCGATCTCGATGGAGGCTGAGCCTGTGGGGGACCAAGACTGGGCGTTGCAGTGCAACATGTCAATGCTGCACTGCACGTAATTCTTGAAGAGGGTGGCACATGGCGCGAGCAATCTGGAACAACGTAACACTGACCAACGCGGATGCGGCTTGGTCGTATCTCGAACCCAAGTCGAAGGCAGCCAACATCATCAAATATGTGGTGTTCTGGAAAGGAGTGCGCGTCGAGACTTGAGTAGCGCTGTCTCCTCCTGTTGTCGCTCCGTCAGGGCAGTTCGATACCGATCGACTTGTTCAGGTCGAAGACGTCCCATGTGAACGAGGTCGTCTTGCCGTCTTTGGTCGACTTGGTCTCCCAGCGGGTGGTGCCGCCCTTGAACTCTCCGCTGTCGATGACCCATGCCGTCGTGCTTGTCACGGCGCCGTTGAGCGAGATCTCATAGACGTACTTCTGGGTGGAGTAGCCGTTGACCGTTCCCCCGTCGGAGCGCTTGAACCCGCTGTCCTCCTTGCTGACGGAGGAGTAATCTTGGCCGAACATGCTGGTGTAGATGCCGCTCATGCCCATCATCCCCTCGGCTGCGTCTCCGGTGAATGTATTCCATTCGCCTTCGGTGCCGCTACGCATCTTTACCGTCTTGCCAACCCTGTAGATCTCGTTGAGATCCTCGCCGTTGCCGGTGCGGAAGTACTCGTGGTCCGGCTTCTCGAATGCGCCCTCCGCGACTGAGGGGTCCATCTTGCCCTCTTCCATTGAAGACCATTTCCAGCGGTAGCTGGTGACGTTCTCCAGAATGCTCTTGTTGCCGCTTTCCTGTTCTGTACCCGATCCTTCGTCTTCTGATGCCGTCATCGACGTCAACGTCAGTGTGGCTTCCTGCTCGTCTCCTTCGACGCTCAGGGACGTCGAGTCAGTGTCATACCCGGAAGCCGTCCCCTCCAGTTCATAGTCGCCGCTGGCGAGATCCGTGAAGGACGCCTTGCCCTTACTGTCGGAGGAAGCGGTGGTCTTCTTCCCCTCTCCGTCCGTGAGCGTCAGCGCGACGCCCTTGATTGCATCACCGTTGTCGTCCTCGACAGTGACGCGTATGCTTCCTGTCTCTGCAGGGGCTGTCTTCTTTCCGCACCCAACGACCAGAACTAGGCTCAACAACAGCAACAAAACGATTCCTCTCCTCATTGTCATCCTCCTGTGAAATAGTCACTCATGGGCTACTGGTCGTATCATCGTGCTGCCGTACGTTTCATGCTGTGCGCAGTATAGCAGGAAGGACAATGTCAATCCAGCGTCCGACCCTCCCTCGCCAGTTTGTGCTAGACTCATGGTGTTCTGTGCACAACGCACGATCCCTGGTAAATGAGGTCGGATGAATGGTTGACGAGAAGTTGAACGAGGGCTTTGCTGTGAAGTGCTTCGATACCCGGGACACGGTCCTTGCATCGCGTATCAGCCTGCGTGATACCTTCGCGGCCATGCGGTACCCGAACTACCGCATATGGTTCTCCGGACAGCTCGTTTCCCTCTTTGGAACCTGGATGCAGGCGACAGCGCAGGGATATCTTGCCTACCAGCTGACCAGGTCATCCGCCTTTCTCGGCTATGTCGCGTTCGCCACCGGCCTTCCAGTCTGGCTATTCATGCTCTATGCAGGTTCAGTCACAGACCGCGTACCACGCAAGAGGCTGATGCTCTATACGCAGTCTGCCATGCTGGTGCTGGCCTTCGTCCTGGCATTGCTGACCTTCACCGGCCTCATACGCCCGTGGCACATCCTGGTCTTGGCGTTTCTGCTCGGAATCGCCAATACCTTCGACTCGCCGGCGCGCCTAGCCCTCGTGAACCAGCTCGTCGACGACAAGCGGCACCTGCCCAACGCCGTCGCGCTCAACGGTTCGATGTTCAACGTGGCGACGGCGCTGGGACCAGCGGCCGCGGGCGCTGTGTACGCCCTGCTGGGGCCGGCCTGGTGCTTCACCATCAACGGCCTGTCCTTCGTCGCGGTCATCGCAGCCCTCTTGCTCATGCGCCTTCGACCGGTGCCATTATGCCCGAGGGATCAGAGCCCTATGGCGGGGATCGTCGAGGGGCTCAGGTACGTCTGGAGGCACGAAAACATTCGCATACTCATCCTCCTCATTGGGGTTACGTCGCTGTTCGGCCTCTCGTTTGCCGCACTTATCCCGGCCTGGGCAGTCAAGGTCCTGCACGGCACTGCAACGACTGGCGCAACCATCAACGGCCTGCTCCAGTCTGCCCGGGGCATCGGGGCCCTGCTGGCAGCGCTGACCATCGCGACCGTCAGCCATCTGAAGGTGAAGGGTCGCATTGCCACGTTCGGGACGTTCGCTTATCCCGTCGCTCTTCTGGCATTTGCCGCCGCCCGCTCGACGGTCCTTGCAATGCTTCTCATGGGCCTGGTCGGATTTGCCAGCATCCTGGTCATCAGTCTCTGCAACGTGCTGATCCAGTCGCAGGTGGAAGACTCGCTGCGGGGGCGCGTCAGCGCTGTCTACAGTCTGGTGTTCTTCGGCATGATGCCCATCGGCTCGCTTCTGACAGGCTGGTTGGCACAATGGGCGAGCGAGCCCGTGGCCATCATCGCGAACGCTTGTGCAGCATTAACAGGCGCAGCTCTCATCTGGATGCTTGTTCCGCGTCTCAGGGCCATGCCATGAATGACATGCCTGCCCAGGATCGTCATCAGGAGGATGACATGGAAGAACACATCGGCTCGGCAACACTGCTCGGTCATGGACGAACTGCAGAAGTGTATGCCTGGAAAGAAGGCAGTGCCCTCAAGCTCTTTGTCCCCGGGTTTCCTTCGCGTCTCATCGATCAGGAAATGGAGGGGACACGGGCAGCTAACGCCGCCGGCATCCCTTCGCCCCAGTTCAGGAGTGTCATCACGGTGGACGGTCGCCGAGGGCTGGTGCTGGAACGGCTGACAGGACACAGCATGCTCACCCTTCTCGGCCGTGAACCTGCGCGGGTGACATACTATGCCGGCCTCTTCGCCGAACTGCAGGCCCGCATGCATGACTGTCATGCGTCAGGACTGACTTCTCGCCGCGAGGACCTGGCGCGACGCATCGCCCGGGCCGGCGTGGTCGCGCGTGTCAAGGGCGACGCCCTGGCCACCCTTGAGCGGCTTCCCGACGGAGATGCCCTGTGCCACAGTGACTTCCACCCGGACAACGTGCTCATGACGCCGCAGGGTCCGATGGTCATCGACTGGTCATTTGCCGCATGTGGAACACCCGCATCCGACGCCGCACGCACCGCATTGCTGCTCCGGATCGCGGATGCGCCGCCCGGATCCTTTCGCGTAGCATGGGTTGAGCGCGAGGCAAAGGACCGGTTCTACAGAGCGTGGCTGAAGCGCTACCGCGAGCTGCAGCCCGACGCAGCAGGCACCATGTGGAGCTGGCTGCTGCCGGTGGCCGTCGCACGCCTCGCGGATGACATCCCCGAAGAGCGGCCGCGCCTGATGACCCTCATCGAGGAACTGCAGCAGAAACATTAAGTACTCAGAGCTGCTCTCGTCGGTTGCTTATGACCCACGGTTTGGTACAATGACAGGCTGCTCCCTACCGCGCTTTCGGGGCAAGCTTTCACATGATGGGGCCGGGGAAGCGCCCCGCCTGGAGGTACCATGGAAAAACTCGACGTGATCCTGCTCATCGGTCGACCGGCAGCAGGCAAGAGCGAGACGATCGACTTTCTGAAACAGTTGCCGGACGAGAAGCGGTTGCGGGACTACCACATCGCCCCGTTCGAGGAACTGGACGACTTTCCCTACGTCTGGCAGACCTTCGAGAACGACGCGATCAGGCAATTCATGGGCCTTGGCCGGCGGGACACGGACGATGCCCTGTACTTCCTGGACGACCGCATCTGGGACTTCTTCATTGAGCGCATCGACCTGGATTTCCGCAAGAAGCTGGCGCGGGATCCGCTGTTTCTCGAACACCACACGGTCATGATGGAGTTTGCCCGTGGCGGGGAAAACGGCTTCGCAACCGCCTTCCAGCATCTATCGGACGACGTGCTCAGCCGAGCATCTATCCTGTACATCGACGTCTCATTCGAGGAGTCCCTGCGCAAGAACCGCAGGCGCTATCGCCCCGAACAGGCCGATTCCATCCTGTATCATTCGCTCGAGCACGCCAAGATGGAGCGATACTACAAGGTCAACGACTGGGCGCGCCTGTCCGAAGGGCATGACGAGGGGTTCATCACAGTCAAGGGACACGAGGTCCCCTTTGCCGTGTTTCACAACGAACCGGAAAAGACTCTTGACCCCGACCTTCTGGGCGCCGCCCTGCGCGATGCGACCGGCCGGCTTGTCAAGCTCTTCACACGCAAGGGTTGAACAAGCCTCCAAGGGTGCTAGACTCAGAAGTTGGTTTCTATAAGTGTTTCCGTGCCCGACGTGCGGATTCTCTGATAAGAGGAGTGCAACATGGCTGTATTTGATATGACCGTCCACGAAGACGTTCTGGCAACGACCGTCAAACTAGCCCAGGACCGCAATATCATCATCCCCACCTTCGCACAGCAGAAGGACCCGTCGCTTGTCCCGGACAAGGTCAAGGCCAGGCTCAAGGGAGTCGGCCTCTGGGACGTCAATCCCATCAACCTGTTCCGCATCACGTGGCACAACGACGTGAAAACTGGCCTATACGGCGACGCGAATTATATCGAACTCCCAAGCTCCATCACCGGTATCAGGGCTCGTGTCGTGGGCATCGTCGGCAAGTATTTCCCCACCGGCGCACACAAGGTCGGCGCTGCATTCGGCTGTCTCGTTCCACGACTTGTGACCGGGCAGTTCGACCCGACCCGGCAGGCGGCCGTGTGGCCGTCCACGGGCAACTACTGCCGCGGTGGCGCCTTCGACTGCGCCCTGCTGGCCACGGATGCCGTCGCCATCCTCCCGGAGGGGATGAGCAAGGAACGCTTCGACTGGCTGCGTGAGATCGGAACCAAGGAGGTCATCGGCACTCCTGGAACCGAATCCAATGTCAAAGAGATCTACGACAAGGTACACGAGCTGAAGACCGCCCGTGGCGATGGCATCGTCGTGTTCAACCAGTTCGAGGAGTTCGGCAACGCGCTGTGGCACTATGACATGACTGGTTCGGCATTCGAGCAGGTCTTCAACGCCATCAAAGGTCCAAGATCGCGCATGGCAGGCTATGTCTCAGCTACTGGCTCTGCCGGGACCATCAGTGCCGGCGAGTACCTCAAGAAGGTCTATCCATACAGCCATATCACGGCCGTCGAGGCCCTCCAGTGCCCGACCCTCTATGCAAACGGGTTCGGCGCGCACCGCATCGAGGGCATCGGCGACAAACACGTCCCCTGGATCCACAACGTCCGCAACACCGACGCCGTGGCCGCCATCGACGACGAGTATCCGATGCACCTGCTTCGCCTCTTCAATGAGGAGGCAGGCAAGGCCTACTTGGAGAAGAAGGGTGTCCCGCGCGAGCTCATCGAGCAGCTCAACCTGATGGGCATCTCCTCTCTGGCAAACATGGTCGCGGCAATCAAGATGGCCAAGTACGAGGAGATGGACGAGAACGACGTCGTCTTCACCGTGTTCACGGATTCCGCCGACCTGTACCTGTCACGCATCGAAGAACTCCGGGCTGAGTATGGCCCGTATACCGAGATGGACGCGGCGCTCGACTATGTGAAGTATCTCGAGGGCATTCTGACGGACTGGTACCGCGAACTCAACTATCGGGACCGCAAGCAACTGCATAACCTCAAGTACTTCACCTGGGTCGAGCAGCAGGGCAAGACTGCGGAGGAGCTGCGCGAACTGTGGGAGCCGGAGTTCTGGAACCACATCTGGACTGCTGCTCCAGCGTTCGACAGACTCATCGACCAGTTCAACGAGAGGACGGGGCTGCTGGCAAAGCTGTAGCGTCGCCCGTTCCGACCGACCCGTTCTGTAGGAACCTCAAAGAGACACCCCGGCATGAACCGCCGGGGCGTCTTCGCATGTCTTTCCTGAGATCGGCTTTTCTCCACAGCCGCTGTTGATTATGTGGAAAACTGGTGGAGTCACGTATGGTCGTGCCGTGGACAACCTGTCAGGGAGCTGTGGAAAACCCCTGTACGGTCATGTTTCAGGTCGCCATTCTGAACTCCGCATCCCAGGCTCGTTCCACCGAAACATACTCGTGGTGGGGCTGAGCGAACCGAAAATGTCTAGGGATACGGCATATTGTCTGAAATCGTCTGACAGGGCCACTTTTCGTGATATGATTCTCAACATCCGCTTCTGAAGCCACGTTACAGGTTCCCGACGTAGGACGAACCAGGAAAAGGAGAACCGCCCGCCATAAGAGGCAGGCGGTCAACCATTCCAGGGGAGGGACTATGCTTTCTCGTCGTCGACGGTTTGCAGGATGACCCCCTGGGCCGAAATGTCGAGGACGAACGTCTCGGCCTCTGCATCCAGCTCGATCATCGCCTTCTGCATCGCCTTGGCAACCTTCTCCGCCTTGGCGGGCTCAGCGAGAGCGGCGATGCTGGGTCCGGCTCCCGACAGGAAACTGCCATACGCTCCGGCCCGGTCGGCGGCACGCGACACTTCGCGGAATCCGGTGACAAACTTCTCGCGGTAGTGCTGGTGGAGACGGTCATGAAGCGCGAACGGCAGGAGGTCATAACTGCCACTGAAGATGCAGGCAGACAGCATCGAGGCGCGACTGATGTTGAAGACAGCATCTCTGCGCGAATACGTGTCAGGAAGGCACGCCCGGGCCTTCTTCGTCGACAGGAAGCCGGACGGGACCATGACGACGACCTTGAGGTTCTGTGGAACGACCTTCATGTAGGCCACTTCGCTCTTGTCGCTCGCAGCGATGATGAACCCGCCGACCAGCGATGCGGTGACGTTGTCGGGGTGTCCCTCAATGGCGATAGCATACTTGAGGACTTTGCCGGTATCGAACTGCGTGTTCATCATGACCTCGAAGCACGACAGGAGCCCGACGATGGCGCTGGCACTGGATCCCAGACCACGCGTCAGAGGAATGCCGGTATGGACGCTGATGCTCAGCGGTGGCAGGTGCACCGATTCGGCACGCTCGAAGTAGTCCATGACCTCGCTGACGAACTTGAAACCCTTTTCGTTGAGAACGTCGGCGCCCATGCCTTCAAAGTGGACGCTCCCCTTCTCTCCCGGCGAGAGCACCTCGACGGTATACGTACTGCGCATTTCGAGGGCTAGCCCAAAAGCGTCGAACCCTGGTCCCAGATTGGCGGTGCTTGCAGGAACGCTGACTATGACTTTGTTGATCACGTTTTCTTCCCCCGGCGCAGCTGCAATTCCTCGATACCAGTGTTGGCAGCGCGCGAACTATCGCAAAACGAACTACTTAACATATCTTACCACATCCTTGGCAATTGCAAGCCTCACCGTGAATGGTTGAGCCGGGGCTTGACCATCATGCCCCAGGAGGTAAACTGACGAGGAGGTATATGACACCTTGACACGTGAGCAGCTCACCTACCTTGGTCATTCGGCTTTCCTGATCACCACGACAGCCGGTGACATCCTCATCGACCCGTTCCTCTCGGGCAACCCTTCAGCATCCATGGGTCCCGACGATGTCCATCCAGACTACATCCTCGTGACGCACGGCCATTCCGATCACTTGGGCGACACCATCGCCATCGCCAGGCGCACCGGAGCAATGGTCATCGGCCCGGCGGAACTTGTCACCTACCTTGCAGGCAAGGGTGTTGCGAACGTGCATGCCATGCACATTGGCGGCAATCACGTCTTCCCATTCGGTGAACTCTTCCTGACCCAGGCCCTGCATGGCTCCTCAGTGACGGAGAACGGCCACCTCATCTACACGGGAAATCCCTGCGGCTTTGTCGTCAAGACCGGACAGCGGACCATCTACCATGCCGGGGACACGGGCGTGTTTCTCGACATGGCGCTCATCGGCCGACTGCACCCACTGGACATCGCGCTTCTCCCCATTGGTGGCAATTTCACGATGGGGATCGACGACGCCGTAGAGGCAGTCAAGATGCTCGCTCCACGCACCGTGATCCCGATGCACTACGGGACCTTCCCGGTCATCGCCGTCGACCCGCAACTGTTCCGGAAGAAGGTGGATTCCACGACAAGCGCCCATTGCGCGGTCCTGAAACCCGGACAGACGTTCTGAGCCAGCTGACACCAGGAACCAGGATTCACCCTCGCGCGTTGACAGCAGGGGTCTGGCCGGTACACTCTGTTCCATGAGAGATCAGAGTCGTACCCCATTTTTCGATGCTGTCCAGTCGTATATCGGCAAGCACCGCGCCGGCCTCCACATGCCGGGGCACATGGCAGGCCAGGGTATTCATCCGCGCCTCAAGGAGTTCTGGGGAGAGAATGTGTTCCTTTCCGATCTGACGGAGGTCGAAGGGCTCGACTACCTCCATCGCCCCATCGGCGTTGTCAAGGAAGCGCAGGAGCTAGCCGCTGAAGCCTACGGCGCCATCGAATCATTCTTTCTCGTCAACGGTTCGACGGTCGGAAACCAAGCCATGATCCTGTCGACCTGCGATCCCTATGACCGCGTCATTGTGCAGCGCAATTCGCACCGCTCGATGTACGGAGCACTCATCCTCAACGAACTGCGCCCCATCTACCTCGAGGCTGAAGAAGACCGCCTGCTTCAGTTCCAGACATTCCCGTCCAAGAAGACGTTCGCGCGCGTGCTCCGGGACCACCCTGAAGCCAAGACCGTCTTCGTGACCAACCCCAACTACTTCGGCATCAGCTCGGACATTGACTACTACGTTCAGAAAGCGCACGCCACGGGACGTCGCATCCTGGTCGACGAGGCCCATGGGTCGCACTTCCATTTCCACCCGGACCTTCCCAAGAGCGCTGTCGATGCGGGCGCCGACATGGTCGTCCAGAGCACGCACAAGACGCTCTCTGGCCTTACTCAGACATCCATGCTGCATCTGGGCTCACGGCGCGTGGACAAGGAATTGGTACGAGCCACGCTCACGATGTTGGAGAGCTCGTCGCCCTCGTACATCCTCATAACGGCCCTCGACGTCGCCCGTATGCAGATGGCGACGAACGGTCACGACCTGCTTCAACGGGCCATCGATCTCGCAGAGGATGCTCGACGTCGCATCAACAACATCGAGGGGCTCTTTGCCCCGGGCAGGGAACGCGCTCACTCCGACGCCATCTATGATGTTGACCTCACCAAACTGACCGTCCATGTGTCGAGACTGGGACTGACTGGATTCCAGGTCGAAGAGATCCTCAACAGAGACTACAACGTCGAAATCGAATTGTCTGATCTTGAGAATATCCTGGCATTCATCACGATCGGGGCACCTAAGGAAGCAGTGGAGATTCTCATCAAGGCACTCGAGGATATCTCCCGCAAACGCCACGGCAAGACCTCCAGCATCACTCCTCCGCCACCCATCCCCAGCATTCCCGAGATGGTCCTCTTCCCGTTCGAGGCATATTATGCCAAGAGGGAGCGCGTCCGCATGGAAGACTCCGTCGGACGCATCATCGCGGAGCTCGTGACTCCCTATCCGCCGGGCATCCCGATCACAGTCCCCGGGGAAGTCATGACGCACGGGTGCGTGGACTACATGGTGTTCATGCGCGACCACGGCGCCGACCTGCAGGGCATCATCGACAAGACGGCCAGGTACGTGCAGGTCGTCAAGGAGCGCTGATCGGTCACTGGACTCGTCCCTTGCCTGTCATGAAAACGCCCTGACTCATACCTCAGGGCGTTTGACATCTCTGAGGAGAGGCAAGGTCAGACGGTGGACGGCGGATGGATCCGGATGAACTCAGCCTTCTCACGCAACTCCACAATGGAGCACGCGCCGACATAGCTGAGACTCTCGCGCACCTGCGTCGCAATGTGCGCCATGACCTGGGGGGCGGTGTCCGTCGTCAGCGTATTGAGGACGACGGCTGCGGCCCCGGCGGCAAGAGCCTTGACGACGCTTGCGGCAGAGCGCACACCCATGTTGCAGATGATCGGCCTCCCGTAGAGGGACGCGACGTCCTCGACCTCCATGAGAGCGGACAGCTCGGGAACGCCAACGCCGGACAGCTCTGTCGCCTCTGCAAAGGAACTGAACCCACTACCAACGACGACGATGTCCGCGCCGGCATCGATGACGTCTTTGGCTCCTGCGCGCGTCTGAACGTTGCCGACCATGAGTGGCAGCCAGTCATACTCTGCTTTCACCGCCTGGATCTGGCGAAGAATCACGAGGCGGTCAGCATGCGGCACATCCACGACGATGACATCTGTCCAGACTTCCGCAAGCGCGCCTATCCATTCCAGCGCGCCCTCCCGTTCGAGATCAACGAGGGCGCCAACCACGGGGCGGCCCTTGAGGTCACAGGCCGCCCCGTCATCCTTGCACGTGAGCTCCTTGACCTTGCGCACCTCATGCGCCTGATCCTCGACACTCCCAAACAGAGGGATGATGCCGATGCCGCCCGCCCGCGCGACGGTTGAAGCCAGGCGATAGTCAGCCGCAAACTGACGCGCCGACGTGACGAACGGTGAACACAGCACGACATTGGTCGAGAGCCTCGATTCGAGGCTGACGTCGGATGCACCGACCTCGCTTCGGCGAGGAAGAAGCATGACGTCGTCAAAGAACAGGCCTTCCCGAAGTCCCGGCATCCTGCCCTCCTACTTCCTGCTCCAGAGGCCGAAGAACCCTCGACGTTGTGTCTGTTCCCGTTCCACATCCTGAGGGATACCTGGAACATCTACCTCGGCTGCAAGCCCCGCCTCTATGAATCCGTAGAGCGCCTTCGACACAGCGACACTCCCCTTGCCGGTCTTCCTGGCAATCTCACGCATCGATGCCTTGCCATCCAGTTGTGCCATCACCTGCCACTGCTCCCTGGTAAGGATCAAGTCCTTGGTAGCGCCGTCCACCCTCAGGGCATAGACCACATCCAGGGAACCAAGCCGCCGGCGCATAGAATTCCACTCGTCGAGAGCGGCCGTCACCTGAAGGACGATGTCTGCAACCGGCACAGACTGGTCCTTGGTCTTCGCTGTCTCACCGCTCGCAAACGAGAAACTTCCTTCGCGGAGACTGAACAAGTCAACAAGGGAACTGTATGCCGTACCGGGACCGACCTCGACAGAGACCATTCGCGAATCCTCGATGTAGAACGTCGCCTGGACGCGCCCACCAAAGATCGACGTCCCCTCGAGATTGAGGCGGCCGGTCCCCTTGCCCTGGACAATCGTCTGGAGGACTTCGTCCACCTGACAGTTGCCGAACTTCCCCTCAAGCATCCTTGACCCCCAGTTCCACAGCGTATAGCGCATGTCTATTGTACTCCGGTGCCCGGCATTTTACAACGTTCGCGTTGCATCCTTGGAGGCCTCCGGTATACTGGGAGAGTGTCCACACTCGTGCAAAATATCCTTCATATCTTTCTCATCACCATCATCCCGGGCGTCGAGGTCCGCGGCGCGCTGCCATATGCCATCGGCGTGCTCAAGATGCCCGTGTGGGAGGCGCTGCTGGTCGCAACGCTTGCCAACCTGTGCATCGCTCCGCTGTTCTATCTCCTCGAGAAGCCCGCACTCGCCATTGTGTCAAAGTGGACATGGTTCCAGCGCTACCGCACCCGTCTCGCCGTGCGCAGCAAGTCCTCCTTGGCGAAGTATGGGCTCTTCGTTGGTCTCGCGCTGTTCGTGGCCATTCCGCTGCCAGGGACCGGCGCCTACACAGGATGCCTGATCGCTGAGTTCACACGGATGAAGAAGAGTTATGCAATCGCATCCATCTCGCTGGGCGTCCTGGGGGCGTGCACGATTGTCTTTCTCGCATCGATCGGCGTCATCAAGGGTGTCCTTGCGAAGTGGCTCTGAACATCAGGTTGTTCCACGTGGAACAGTGACCGGAGGACCGCATGGATAGTGGCAGAGAGTTCGGTTCGACACAACTTCTTGCCGTCGTACGGCAGTCAATGGCCACCTTCGCTACAGCACTGCCTCTCACGGCGAAGCCGACGATATGCACCGACGCATTCTGCGCGGGGCTGGTATCGTTTCTGACCCTGCTTGTCAAGACCAATGAGGTCATGAACTTGACGTCTGACGCCGATCCTGAGCACCTGCTCGCGACGCACGTCCGCGACTCGCTGGCACCCTTGCTCGTGGGTCTCGAGGCCCCGCGCGCGCTCCTCGACATCGGGACGGGGGGAGGCTTCCCAGTTGTTCCCCTTGCACTAGCATGGCCAACCACGGCGGTAACGATGACGGAATCGGTCGGCAAGAAAGCCCTCTTTCTGGAGAGCCTCGTGAGCGGCGTGCCCCTTCCCCGGGGACGAGTCGTCCATGGACGGGTCGAAGACCATGCGAGCGCCCCGCCCGAACGAGCCTTCGATATGATCACCGCCAGGGGCGTCGCCCACATCGCAACAGTCCTTCAGTACGCTCTCCCTCTCCTTGCGAGTAATGGCAGGCTGGTGCTGTGGAAAGGAGAACGCGACCTCGCCGAACTCCAGGACCCACCGTTCGTGGCTACGCTGCATCGCGTCCACTGTACGGCCACGGTTCTTGACTATGCCCTGCCGGGTGTTGAACGCAATTCCAAGCTCGTCATACTGCAGGTGACTCCGACCCTCAGCGGCCGGTTGTCCAGGAGGAACGGCTCGTGAGAATCATCGCCATTGCCAATCAGAAGGGCGGTGTGGGCAAGACGACCACCGCATTGTCGCTCGCCGCATCGCTCGCCGAGCTCAACCATCACGTCCTGCTTGTCGACTTCGATCCGCAGGCTAATGCAACCACAGGCCTCGGGCTCAACGCAGCGGAACTCACATCCAACATCTACACGTGCCTGTTGTCCGGCGATCCGATCGAAAAGGCGATCCAGCCCAGCCACGAACGCAATCTCTCGCTGGTCCCGTCGTCAATCAACCTGGCGGCGGCCGAGCTGGAACTGGCTGACATGGATCGCCGCGAGTACGTCCTTCAGAGTCGCTTGGCTGCCCTGGACGGGTCCTGGGATTACATCATCATCGACAGCCCTCCATCGCTCGGGCTTCTGACCCTCAACACGCTGACAGCGGCGCACGAGGTCCTCGTCCCCATCCAGAGTGAGTACTATGCACTGGAAGGCTTGACGAACCTGCTGCGAACAATCAGTCTGGTCAAGCAGCGTCTAAACCCGGAACTTGCTCTGCTGGGCATCCTGGTGACCATGTTCGACAAACGGACCATCCTGTCCGCACAGGTCAAGGATGAGCTTGTCAAGCACTTCGGAGAGACCGTCTTCACCGCCGTCATCCCCAGGAGCATACGCATGAGCGAGGCGCCCAGCTATGGCAAGACCATCCTGGAATATGACACGCTTTCCACCGGTGCCGAGGCGTACCGGCAGCTCGCCAAGGAGGTAGAATCCCGTGAACAACAGTAAGCGTCTTGGACGAGGGCTCGACGCCCTTTTCGCCAGCGAACCGACGCAGCCCACCTTGTCGGGAGACAGGGGGATTCGCATGCTGCGCCCTGACCAGATCGTCCCGTCGTCGCTGCAGCCACGCCGCCGCTTCGATGAGGCAGCGCTCGCAACACTGGGCGAGAGTATCCGCAAACACGGCATCCTTGAGCCCATCATCGTGCGCCCACGGGACGGCCAGTTCGAGATCGTCGCCGGAGAACGCCGCTTCCAGGCTGCCGTTCAGGTGGGCCTCGAACAAGTTCCGGTAACGGTCCGCGACCTCGACGACCGCACGACCATGGAGGTCGCTCTGTCAGAAAACCTGGAACGCGAGGACCTGTCGCCTATCGAGGTCGCCGTCTCCTTCAGCGAGTACCTCACCAAGTTTGGGACGACCCAGGACGAGCTCGCACAGCGTCTCGGCAAGGACCGAAGCACGGTCGCCAATCTCATCCGCCTGCTGGACCTTCCGGAGACCGCGCGTACCGCCCTGGACAATAGGACCATCACCGCCGGGCATGCCCGTGCACTCCTGCCACTCAAGGACCAGAGACAGCTTGGCGCAGTGTTGGCAGACGTGGTCCGCAGGCAGCTTTCGGTCCGTCAGACCGAGGCGCTTGTTCGGCGCCTGCTGACAAAGAAGCCCCGCGCGGGCGCCGTGCATGACGAGGCGCTGCGCAACATCCAGGAGACCATGCAGAAACTGCTGGCCACGCGCGTCAACATACGGGGGCGGGTCAACAAGGGCATCATCGAGATCAGCTACTTCAATCAGGAAGATCTCTTGCGCATCCTTGGCATCCTCAACTCCCAGGAAGATACCAGCAACGAGATCGGCCACGCAAACTGACCCCATCGACCACTGTCTGCGACAGAGCCCCTACGTCGTGTCAGGGCTCTGTCATTTCGTCAGCAATCGGCCTATGTCAGCTCTTGGAGTCCGGGCTCTCTTCAGCTCTGAGGCAGTGCGGCATGTCTCCCGAGGGACTGCCTTCTCCTCCACTATGCCGCATCTCCGTGAAATCGAACCCGTCGACCTTCAACTCCTCGATGAACTGGTCAATCTCTCGTTGCACCGCCCCCGTCGGCACGTTCGGAAAGTTGAACATGGTACCGCCGGGAACCTCGGTATAGAACGGCCTGTTGCACCCCGGGCATCCATGTGTCACAAACACGAAGTGCCTCTGCAGGAATGACCGGATCTGCGCTTCACTGAGACCGAGACCGTGCATGCTCTCCCGGGCGTCGTAGGCGACACAGAAACGCTCTTCCTCCTGCCAATCCAGCAGCCCGAGCAGCAGCTGAAGCTTGCGGTAGGACACCAGCGCCGGGGAAACACCGTGTTCCATACGCGTGCCGCGAACTGGAGTAAAGGCGAACAGCGACACCAGGACACCTGCACGGTGCAACTCGAGCATCAGCTCGGCAGCCTCCATCTCATCCTCTCCCAGCCCGACAATGAGGTGTGTCGAGATATGGCCGGGATACCTCCCGGCTAGATCCTTGACCAGCGTGACCGACTCGGCCAATGACCCACCCCGAAGCTGAGGATGGAGGCGTTCGGAGCAGCAGTCGATCGCGACACCGATGCGCTGCACGCCTGCATCAAACAATTGGTCCGCCTCTTCGTGCTTTGTCACCCTGTACGACACGGAAATCGGCACGCCGCTTGCCTCGTGGATCCGTGGCACGAGCGCGAGCAGCTGTCTGAGCACTCCGCGTGAAGCAGTCGTCTGAAAACAGACTCTCTGGAACACTCCAGGATGCGTGACAAACGCTTCGACCAGCTGATTCTCGCCGACCTCGGGCCAGCTGATGCGCGAAAGATAGCTGTGATCACCGACGGCGCCCCGTCCCTGTCCACAGTAGGCACAGTCGCCTGTGCATCTGCCGCTGGTCATCAGATACGCCGTCGTCGGCATGGCGGCCATGCGGATATCCCGCAGACCCAGGATGGACAGCGTGCCGATGCTTGCCCGAAGACTCACCGACCCACCTGTCTGTGCACTCGCGCGTCACTTATAGAAGACACAGCACTCCTCCACCTGATCTGCATCCTCTGCCGTCGACTGCTCACCGACGACGCCCCGGAACTGATACCGTTCCGCCAGATGCACCAGCTGCTCGCCGTACCCAGCCACCCTGGGATGCATGCAGCCCAGCACGAGGTCGGCCGACGGAAGCTTCAGTCTCGCATAGGCGAACACCGACTCCACGTCATCGATCGGAACAACAGGTGCGCTGTCGTAGACTGTCCCCTCCGTGGGGACGAGGACCAGAAAGACCAATGATGCCGGCTGAAACGCGATCAGTGAATCGATTGCCGCATATTCTCCGACAACGACGCCGCCCTTGAGGCCGATCGTAAGGTGAAGGTTGACTCGCTGCTTCGCGGACGTCAGTGCCTTCGAGCCGCCCGCTGCCGAGAACGCGTCCGTCCAGCCCTGGGCTGCGTGCAGATAGTCAGCGCCAGATCGCTGCAGATGATAGACGTCATGGACAGTCCCATCGTCCCACACATAGTCGAGGGAGACCTTGTCGAAGAAGGGGGCCAGCGCATGGATGTCCTCATCCGACTGCAGGCCAGCGTGAGCGTTGATGCGTATTCCCTGCTCGTGAACCCACGTGATGAATGCCAGATGCTCTACCAGGGGCAGGCGCCCGCGAGTGTCGCTTCCGCCGGACAGAAGGATGCTCCGGTATGCTCCCGATTCAAGAACCCGACGGGCCGCAGTGACAGGAACCATATGCTGGAGGTAGTGCCCGTTGCAGTGGTTGCAGTGCAACACACATTCCCCACCTGTGACGGACACGGAAAGTGTCCGCCTGGGAAGGCAGTTGAAGACCATGCCTCTCAGGTTTTCCGGCCTATCTGTGGCATGTCGTTGGCAATGACAAGGGAGACGCTGAGCCTGTCAGCCACTGCAATGGCCTGATATGCCTTGTTGATGGCGGAGAGGACCGTATCCATCTCGCCATAGCAGCTCACCGCCATGTTGCCGACGACACACCGGACACCGGCTGCCTCGAGCGCACTCTCGAACTCCTTGATCACCGCCACCGTTCTCGAACCATCGTACGGAAACAGAATTGCCTGGACTTCAACGTTCACGAAACGACCTTCCTTTCCGGCCCCGGCAGGGGCGAACTGCGAACTACAGATTGTCGAGATCGTCGAGGGAGCCGGACAGCGTAGCAAGGACCCGTGGATCCCATCGTCCCTCGTCAGTCTCCTTGCGAAGGATTTCCAGAGCCTGGTCGCGGGCGAACGCCGGACGGTACGGCCGGTCGCTCGTCAAGGCTTCAAAGCTGTCGGCCACACCTACAATCCGCACAAACAGGGAAACCTGATCCCCTTTCAGGCCGTCAGGATACCCCGAACCGTCCATCTTCTCATGATGATGTCGGACAACCTCGGCCACCTCACTGAATCCATGGACAGGTTTGATGATCTTCTCCCCGTACTCGCTGTGTCGCTGCATCTCCGCCCACTCTGAGGCATCGAGCTTGCCCGGCTTGGAGAGGACCTCTCTCCGTATGACCAGCTTGCCGACGTCATGCAGCGAGCCCGCCATCTCCAGGACCCACAGCCCATGCCCCTGGATGCCCATCCTCTTGCCAAGGATGACGCTGATGCTGGCGACCTTCTGGTTGTGATGCGGCTCCGTGGCCTCGGCCAGTTCGATGGCATTCGTGATGACGCCAACGACCTCGGACAACGCAAAGCGCTGTTTGGTCATCCCCCTCAGTCGCGTCAGGGAATGCATGCGAACGCGCAGTTCTTCCCACGATACGGGCTTATTGAGAAACTCGTCGATACCGCACTCGAACCCCTTGAGTTTGTCCACGAGTCCCGACAGCACCGTCAACATGATGACGGGCGTCGTGCCCAGCCGCTCTGTTGCGCGAATCTCCTTCACGACCTCGAACCCGTTGATGTCGGGCAGAAGTCCGTCCAGCAGAATGACGTCGAAGTTGTCGGTAGCAGTCTGCTCGATTCCTTCCTGACCCGTCCGCACCCATGTGACCTGGTATCCCCAGCTGGTCAGCTGCTCCGACAGCGCGGCCCCATCTAGTGCGCTGTCCTCGACGATCAGGACGGGCGCCTGGTCGCCCTCTCCCTGACGTTCACGGGAGAAGAAGACCAGCTCGACCCTGCGAATCATGTCGTCGTAGGTGATAGGTTTGACGACATAATCGAATGCCCCCATCTGCATGGCCTTCATGACGTCGTCGTCCTTGCTGATGGCAGACACGACAATGATGGGGATGCTCTTGGTCGACAGAGCGGTACGAAGAGTCTCGAGAACGGTCAGGCCGGTAATATCCGGCAGACGGAGATCGAGCAGAATCAGCCCGGGTTGTTCCTTGACAGCCAGGTCAATGCCTTCCCAACCCGTGCTTGCGGTGACCGCCGTATAGCCCGCTCGTCGCAGCATGTCACCATACAGCCGCAGGCTTTCGACGTCATCGTCGACCACGAGGACCTTTCGTTCCACCAGCACACCCCCGGTTCCGTCCTTGTTCATCGCCCGCTTCCAACAAGCGCGCGGAGACACAACAGCAACTGCACTCCCAACAACACACTAATTGTGTATTATCTATACATCCGGACAAAAATGCAACTCCGGGAGCAAGAGCTGCGAACGGTGAAATGGCAGACAGCCGGACCTCGGAGGCACCAATGGGCAACTTCATCGAAACGAACTTGCGGGGACTACTCGACAGAATGGAGAGTCCACGGGGCGGACAACCATGACTACCTATACCCGTTCGACCCTGGTCGTTCACTCGGCCTCCGGACATTCGGGCAAGACCACGATCTGCCGCTCTCTCGTAAGGGACCTTCCTTTTGACGTGTATATCAAGCTTTCACGGCACAGCCTGCACCTCGCGACGCGCTCGCTGGCGACCGGGACACTGCCCCTCGAAGGAGGTGACACTGGACGCCTGAGTCAGTCGGAACGCTCTCCATGGTTGCGGCCGTTACGTGACATCATTCTCCTCGACGGACCTCATCGGGAGACAGAGGAGGCAGTGGCCACGACTCTTCAGCGGTGGCCTGCAGAGACACCCGTTCTCATCGAAGGCAACTGCTCCTCCGTCCCGGAGAGGTCGCGATACATGTACGTCCTCCGATGCCCCCTGCTGCAGAGCGCCAAGTCCAATATGGGCATTATGGCAGCCCGGGCAGATCTGCTCGTCGTGAACAGGTTCCCTGGCTGTACGCCGGCCGAAGAGGCAGCCCTTCTTGCATTGCTCAGAGACTGGAACCCCCACGCGAACGAGGTCTCAGGATCCGTACAGGACATGGCGTTCATCGAGACGGTCGAAGCGGCCGTCCTCGAACTTCTGCCCGTGCTGCGCTCCGCTTGAAAATGTGCCCCCGCATGACAGACTGTACTGTCGTCACCTGCAGCTGGTAGAATCAGGAACCAGGAGGCTCCCATGGAAGATGTTGCACAGGAAGTCCGCGATGAACTGCTCAAGGCAGCGACCGACGGATTTATCGATTGTGGCAAGGCACTAGGCATCGCCCGCAAGTTGGACGTCGACCCCAGAGTCGTGGGCAAGGCCTGCAACCTGTTGCACCTACGGGTCCGTTCCTGTTCACTCGGCCTGTTCGACTAGCCGTTGCCAGCGCTCATCGTCCTCGCCACTGCTGCGGCAGTCGTGGCGGTCCTGCTGATGCCGTTCTCGCTTCTCGTCAACTTCCTGCCGCTCCAGAGACTCCTGCTTTCCATGGTCGGCACAACGGGAGGCGCCGCTCCCCGCTTTAGTGTGGCTGAAGCCGTCCACCGCGTCACAGACCTGCTCGCGTACCTTGCACTCCGCAGACCTCTGCCGGACAACGGCTTCTATTCGTCCTTGGAGCTTGCTCACATGGGCGACGTCCAGGCGATCTTCCAGGCTGTCTATCTGACAGCCCTTGTCTCATGCCTGCTGACGGCTGTTCTTATTACTCTCCTTCGCAGAGGGGAGGGTGACGTTCGCCACGTTGTTCGCGCCGCCGGCATCACCGTGCTCGCCATCGTTGCCGCTCTGGGAGCCATCTCGGTCGCCATCGGATTTGATGCATTGTTTATCGCCTTCCACGAGCTCGCTTTTGCGAACGACTTCTGGCTCCTCCCTGAAGACTCCGGACTCATCCGCCTGTTCCCCGAGGAGTACTTCATGAACTACTTCTTCGTCGCACTCGGTGCGAGTGTCATCACCGCCCTTTTCCTCACAATGCTGTCACGCCCGAGGCGCACCCGCCGGCTTTAACCATCGCTCTTTGCTGGTATACTCCTTAGGTAAGCAGCCAGGCACAGCCCCGCTGTGCATCACAAAGGAGACACACATGGAACAACGTGCTGAAATCGGGATCATCGGTGGTTCCGGGTTCTATTCCTTGCTCGAAAACGCGCAGGACATCAACGTCGAAACACCATATGGCACTCCGTCAGACCTCATCTCGCTGGGCGAGATTGCGGGCCGCAAGGTGGCGTTCCTTCCCCGTCACGGCAAGCACCATCGGCTTCCGCCTCATATGATCAACTACCGTGCCAACATCTGGGCTCTCAAGTCCCTCGGCGTCCGCCACATCATCGCTCCTACCGCCGTCGGTTCGCTGCAGCCAGACATCAAGGTGGGAGACCTCGTGGTCACCGACCAGTTCGTCGACCGGACGCGCCGCGCAGATACGACATTCTACAACGGCCCTGTCGTCACCCACATCTCCACGGCGGATCCGTATTGCCCTGTCCTCAACAAGATCGCAGTCGCGACCATCAGGAGCCTCGGTCTGCCGGTGCACGACGGCGGCACCTGCGTGGTCATCGAGGGACCCCGGTTCTCCACCAAGGCCGAGAGCAACTGGTTCACCCGCATGGGCTGGCATACCATCAACATGACGCAGTATCCAGAGGTCTCCCTGGCACGCGAGCAAGCCATGTGCTACTGCAACATCTCGGTCATCACAGACTACGACGCCGGGCTGGTCGCAGAGGAAGCAGTCGACCCTGTCAGCAACGAGGCGGTCATCAAGGCGTTCATGGCCAATCTCAAGAACCTTGTGACCATTATCGAGAAGATGGTGCCGCAGATCCCCGGCCCAGACGAAGACTGCACCTGCTTCCACGCCCTGGACGGCGCCAGCATAGGCTGATCCATGCTTCCCATCCGCGACGACAATCCCACTCGCACCTTCCCCCTGATCACGTTTCTGCTGATCCTGGCCAATGGTCTCGTGTGGCTGTGGGAGGTGTCCCTTGGCGGAGGAGCGGCTCTGAACCATTTCTACTACCAGTTCGGCTTCATCCCCGGCGTCCTGACGGGCGCTTATGAGGCCCCATCGTGGGCGGTAGCCCCGTATGTCCTGACGGCCCTGACATCGATGTTCATGCACGGAAGCTGGAGCCACATCCTCGGCAACATGCTGTTCCTGTGGATCTTTGGCAACAACATCGAGGATCATCTCGGCCACGGCAAGTACCTACTGTTCTATTTGACGGGGGGCGTGACGGCTGCCATGGTTCACCTGCTTTCCGGACCGTCCTCCAAGGTCCCCACTATCGGGGCGAGCGGAGCCATCGCGGCCGTCATGGGAGCGTACTTCTTCCTGTACCCCAGAGCCAAGGTTCAGACCCTGGTCTTCTTCATCTTCATCACGTCCGTACGTCTGCCCGCCTGGGTCTTCCTTGGTGTCTGGTTCGTGATGCAGCTGTTCGAGGGAACGTTCGGCGCAGCCCAGGGGGTCGCTGTATGGGCGCACGTGGGAGGTTTCCTGTTTGGCGTTCTGATTGCGTGGATAACCAGCAGGAGAGGACGGGCCCGCACAGAGTACGAGGTCTGAGGAGGACACACATGCACATCCTTGTCACCAATGACGATGGGTTGTGGGCGCAGGGGATCCAAGCTCTTGTCGCCGCAATCCCTGCGGAACACACGATTTCGGTCGTCGCGCCCGCGTCTCCCCAGAGTGCCAAAGGGCACTCCCTCACCATGCACAAGCCTCTGCGGGCCACCAGGGTGGAAGGCTACGTCCACTCCGGTGTCGATGCTTGGGCTGTGTCGGGCACTCCCGTCGATTGCATGATGCTGGCCCTCGACGAACTGGTGAAGCAGAGGGTCGATATTGTTTTCTCCGGTATCAACCACGGCGACAACCTGGGCGACGACCTGCCATACTCCGGTACGGTATCGGGCGCCCATGAGGCCTTTCTGTCCGGGTACCCCAGTGTGGCATTCTCCACCGCATTCCCACGGACAGGAAGCTCTGGGTTCGATTTCAGCCCCATCGCTTGGTTCCTGAAGCAGATGCTTCCTCTCATCCCGGAACTCATCGGGATCAATCAGCCCCTCACGAAGAGCTTCAGCAGCGCTCTCAATGGGAGCCTATTTCTCAATATCAACGCACCCAATTGTCCGGCTTCCGAGGTCAGGGGAATCCGGGTTGTCCCTCAGGGACGCCGCCGCTATGCGCATCGCGTCACCGCCAGCGTGGACCAGTTTGGAGCCCCCATCTACTGGATAGGGGGAGAGATCCCACCCATACCGCAGGAAGGAACCGATGTGACCGCCATTGCTGACGGGTACATCAGTGTCACGCCCCTGGGCATCGACCTGACGGACTATGTCCTTCTGGGGCGGCTGCTCCAACTCGGCACGTTCGCCGACCTCATGCCGACCCCGTAGTAGACGGACCAGCAACTGGCACCACGAAGGAGGTTCCTGCTCATGGCACGGTTCACAATGCTGGACGGCGCCACCACCATTGGCGGCACCAAGCTTCTGTTCGAGGCGGGCGCGTCTCCTGATGCAACGCGTCTCCTGTTTGATTTCGGGCTCAGCTACGCCACCATGGGCTCATACTTCGAGGAATTCCTTACCCCGCGCACTTCTGCGGGCCTCACCGACTACCTGACGACAGGTCTGCTGCCAAAGCTGCGATTCTACCGCTCTGACCTCACAGCACTCCTTCGCGAAATGCAGCCTGAACTGGCGGCACAACTGACGGACCCTGGTCACATCGACGCATGCTTCATCACGCACGCGCATGTCGACCACACGGGTTCGATCTCGTTTCTGGATGAGACCATCCCGCTCTATGCCACACCGGTCACGGCTGCCGTTCTGCGGGCAGTCGAGGAGACGCAGTTCAGCTCCGGTCCGGAGAATAGCGTGACCGACTTCATCCTGCGGCCCAACCTGGGCGCCAACAAGCACGGCCAGCGACAGCTTGCCGACCTAAACGGGCCCATGCAGTTTCACGACTGCCGCGTGACATCCTTCCCGGTCGATCACAGCATCCCCGGCGCGTGCGCCTACCTCGTCGAGTATGACGGGGGCACGCTCGTGTACACGGGAGACCTCCGGTTCCATGGTCGCATGGGCCATGTGACGGAGGGCAGTATCGAGCAGCTCGCCGCAGTCCACCCTGACGCTCTCGTGATCGAAGGCACCAACCTTCGTTCGAGCGAGGGCGCGCCGGCTCACGACACGGCATTCCACCGACGCTTTGCGTTCTGGTCCGAGAAAGATGTCGAGACGAAAGCGCTCGAAGAGATCCAGAAGGCTCCGGGGCTGGTCATGGCAGACTTCGGCATGAAAGACCTGGACCGCCTCATGACCTTTCAGCGCGTAGCCCATGCCACCGGACGCAGGCTGGCCATCCTTCCGCGTGACGCCTACATCGTTCGGCTGGCACAGGAGGCAGGCTATCCCACCATCGACCTGGAAGACTCGGAGCTCGTCCTGTACGTCAAGCGCGCCGGCAGCGGAACGTATGAAAAGGGAGACATCAAGCAGGACTGGGCCCGATCGACACTCCTGCACTTCGCCGGCGG
The DNA here is from genome assembly GCA_013824685.1 of Coprothermobacter sp. Taxonomy (NCBI): domain Bacteria; kingdom Pseudomonadati; phylum Coprothermobacterota; class Coprothermobacteria; order Coprothermobacterales; family Coprothermobacteraceae; genus Coprothermobacter; species Coprothermobacter sp. The sequence goes on from PNOG01000005.1 coordinate 75,355, forward strand.
CGATCCAGATTCCGTGGACCCAAAGGAGCGGCGAGACGCCGTAGAGGACGTCCTCAACGGGTCATGCTCTCGCATCGTCAGGGCGGCCGACGTCGCCGCGCACCAGTCGGACTACCTGCTTTCGCTGGGCTACTGGGATGTCCAGGAGCTGTGCGACCTGCATCCTGCTCCCGAGTCGCTGTACATCCATTCGTCGGCCGAGGCCTTCAACGAGGAGATGTCCTGGAGTCAGGAGCGTCTGGCCCGCTGGTTGGACCTTACCGGTATGGATTCGGTGCATATCCACGCCTCCGGGCATGCTTCGCAGGAAGACCTCTTCCGCATCGTCGAGCGGCTTGCTCCAAGGCACGTGTATCCCGTCCACACTGAGCATGCCGAACACTATGTCGAACGATTCGGAGATATGGTCAGTCTCGTGCAGAATGGCAAGGGCGTGCTCCTGGCACCTTAGAAATCCCCGGTCTCGTGGCGATTTCCTCACAATCTCTGTAACAAAAACGGGCATAGTTACGTATACACAGGTGTATGTGGCAAGCACCCCTGTTGCAGGTGAGGAGGTACGACATGATAGATGAGAATGGCTTCATCAAGCCAGATGCTAAGGAGACTGAGCAGCTGGACACATCGAACACAGTAGAAGGCTATGTCACGCCTGAGACTCCCCCAACCGTCCCGGCGTATAGCACGCCTTTCCCTCTACCTCAGCCCGCCGCCCGGCCTTCGAATCCCGGCCGCGTGCTCCTGGTGTGGGGACTCATCATCGGATTGCTGCTCGGCAGCGTCTTGGGCGGAATCCTGGGCAACTATGTTGTCATGTCCAACCCGGGAACGTTCCCCTGGGCACGCACGGTATCGACGGCGTATCCAAGAACGACCGGCTCAGGAACGACCATCGTCACGACCGAAGAACAGGCCATCGAGAACGCTGTCAAGGTCGCTTCCCCTGCCGTGGTCCAGATTAACATCACCTCGGTCAGCCAGAACCCCTTTGGCTTCTCGTCGGGACAGCAGGACGGTCTCGGGTCGGGTTTCATCATCACGTCTGACGGCTATGTGCTGACCAACAACCATGTCGTGGAGAATGCCACCAAGATCACCGTCATGCTCAAAGACGGGCGCGAGTTTCGTGGCCAGGTTGTGGGCACAGACGCCACCAGCGACGTCGCCGTGGTAAAGATCAGTGGCACCAACCTCCCGATGGTGCAGCTTGGTGACTCGTCAATGCTGACCGTGGGTCAGAAGGTCATCGCCATTGGCAACCCCTATGGCCTGAGCCAGACGGTCACCACCGGCGTCATCTCGGCCCTCGAGCGGAACGTTCAGGTGTCCCAGACCGAGACCCTTGTGGGTGTCGTTCAGACTGACGCGGCCATCAACCCCGGCAACTCGGGAGGACCCCTGGTCGACCTGTCCGGTCGCGTCGTCGGTATCAACACCATAATCTACCAGAACGCGCAAGGTCTTGGATTCTCCGTCTCGGTCAACACGGCGCGCAAGGTGTATGACGCTATCATCAAGGATGGCAAGGTGACCTGGCCTGCCCTCGGTATCCAGGGAGCCACCCTCACGACCTCCATCGTCGACCAGTACAGCCTCAAGGTCTCCCAAGGCGTCTACATCGTCCAGATCACGTCTGGATCCGGGGCACAGGCTGCCGGGCTCAAGGCCGGGGACGTCATCACGGCGATCGACGACAAACCGATGACCACAATCGATGGAGTCCTCGGCTACATCCGGTCCAGGAACGTCGGTGACACGGTCCAGGTCGTCGCCGACCGCAAGGGCACCACCAAGACGTTTGCTGTCACACTGAAAGCCCTCAACCAGTAGACTCCTACCTGTTCAGTCTTGATATGCAACCCCGGCACCCCTGTGCCGGGGTTGTTCCAAATCGCCCTCGCCTTGCCAACAATGAAAACAGGACAATCCTGTTCATGGACGCTCGTGGGTGCGTCCGAATCTGCCGGGATGGAGAAATGGGTGGCAACAACACAGAACCTCAGAGCGTGGACTCATGAGTGACGCGCTACATCTGGTGCGACCCGACCTTCATGTCGCACTCGACTGCCCTGCAGACTGGACCATCATCGAGATGGATGAGCAGGCGGGATTCCGAGCATCCGACCCCGCTGACCCGCGTGTCGCCCTGCAGGTCACCTATGACGACGCCGGCTCGCCGTTGGACGAAACGTCTGAACGCCTTCGCAACGGCCTGCCCGAAGACGCCCGGTGTGAGCAGGGGACACTGAGAAGGGGAGGGGTAGATGCAGACGATCAAGCGAACCTCGACGGTCGGCCTGTGAAAGCGCTGACGTTCAGCGCTCGCGACGGCTCGTTCGTCTATCGGGTCCTGGTCGCAGAGGACGCAGGGCACCGATGGACCGTTCGTCTCGAGACACTCCAGCGCAAGGAGTGGTGGCAGCAGAGCCAAACACTGGAAACGATGCTGGCTAGTCTGCTGTTGTTGTAGAAGAACCTACGTTGCAGGGGGCTGCTCTTCGATGTCCTGCAACTCCTTCAGATGGCCAAGGACCAGCCTGGCTGTCGCAATGTTGGTGGCAAGAGGGATGTTATTGACATCACAGATCTTGAGCACGGCGTTGATATCCGGCTCATGAGGATGTGCGGTCAGGGGGTCCCTGAGGAAGACGACTGCCTTGATTTCGTCAGAGGCGATCATTGAGCCAATCTGAAGGTCCCCACCCTTCTCTCCGGAATTCACCCTGGTGACGTGAAGGCCGGTCAATTCCTCGATGAGGCCACCTGTGCTCTTTGTGGCGACCAGCTCCTCCTGAGCCAGCATCTCCTGGTAATCCCTGCACAGTGCGATCATCTCGGGCTTCTTGCGGTCATGCGCGATCAGTGCAACTCTTGTTCTCATGTGTCCATTTTACCATACGTGAGCGCAAGTCAACACGGCTGTGCCGGGACCCCTTCGCAGTTCAGGTTATCCACAGGATGCTGTGAATATCTGCGAAACACAAATTCGGATGAGTCTCAACCACACTGTTGATCATGAGTTCTGGTTGCACAGCAGTCCACAGGCTCCTATGGGCCCTTGGGTGGCGTGGGGCCCGCTGTGGACAACGCGTCTGCATCTTGAAGAGTTATCCACAGTGCCTGTGGATAGTGTCAGTACTTCCTTGACGTCGCCCGGTTCGTCCTGCGTTTCTGCTGTTCCTGGTGTCGCCAGACATCCCAGCGCATCCAGGCCTCATAGGCATGCAGAAACGAAAGCCTCAGGGCGGGGTTCTGAATGCCCTGCACGGCCTTCTCGGCTCTTGCCATCTGCGCGGGAGACAGCTGAATCGTGGCAGCCAGAGAGTCCGGATCCGGCGCAGAAACAGAAGACGTGACCTGCGGCCGATGGATGCGGACCTCGTGAACACTGTCGAGCCCAAAGGACAGGTCAGTCACGAGCTTGTCCCCCATGTGAGCATTCAAGCGCTCTACAATGAGGGCTTTCTGCTCAGACAGGACCTGCATGATGGACGGATTGGCACAGAGTATCGTCAATGTTCCATTCTTGAACTCAGCCGGATGAGAGTTGCGGGCGACGTACGTGCCAATGGTGTGCTCACTCCACAACGACTGGACGGCGGGCCAGACATCGCCTAGAGACTGAACCATGATGCCCTTGTCGAGGCGACCGGTGCGCCGCATCTCCTCGATGACCTCTCCGATGCGCTGCATACTGTTGTCGTGTCTTCTCACAGCCGTACGGACGTGGCGTTCAGTCCGCCTCCAAGACGCGCAACATCGAAGGATGCGATGAAGACCTGCTCGAATCTCGCCACCAGGTGCATCAGCCGATCAAGGTTCGGCATGTCGATATCGCCTTCCAGGTCGTCCAGCAGGAGCACCGGGTATTCCCCTGTGACCATCCGTATATATTCGGCACCTGCAAAGGTGAGCAGCAAGGACACCATCTTCGCCTCCCCCAGTGACGCCGTGTCCCGCAACTGCCTCTTCTCTCGGAGCAGGAGAAAATCGTCGAGGTGACACCCGGCCAGACAGGCATGCCGCGCCAGTTCCCGGTCCCGGAGTGCACGGATGGACTCGGTGGAAATGGGCCGTGGATCATACAGAACGGACACATCCGCAAGCGGTTCAAACAACCCATCGGCAATCAGGCTCGTCATTGCCAGACCCACGGCGGCGAGAGCCGACCTTCTCTTTGCATAAATAGTGGTCGTCAGAGTAACGATCTGCTCGTCAAACAGATCCAGCAGGGAAGCGTCGTCGACGCTAGAACCCGACTGCCGCAGCAAAGCATTCTTGCGTGTCATGACGGCCGCATACGCAGAGAGTGCTTCCAGGTAGGTGCGATCACACGATGCGATCAGGAGATTGATATACTGGCGCCTTACCGAGGGCATGCCCTTGACCAGAAACAGTGAACTGAAGTTGAACTGGGCCACGCGAAGCCCACCAATAAGGCGGATGAACCCATGGTAGACAGTACCGTCGATACGGAGTTCTTTGCGCCCTTCCGTCGTGAACATGCCCTGTGCCGTATGACTGACCGACCCTCCGGCGACCGGGTCACGCGTCCGGTACCTGCCGCCAACGACAAAATAGGACTCCCCATCCCTGATAAGCTCCGCATTGGTCAGCCCCAGACATGATTTTCCAGAGGCCAGAAAATTGATGGCGTCCAGGAGCGTCGTTTTGCCTGCGCCGTTGCCTCCTTCGATAGCAGTGATGGGTGTGGTGATGTCGATACGCTGTTCAGCCAGCGCCCTGAATCCCTGTACCCAAAGCGATTCCAGATACATTGCCCTCCGAGGGGCGACTACTCCATCTGCTTGTGGGGCATGACGAGGTAGAGGAAATCTTCCTTGCCCTGGTCTTTGATGACCACCGGATGAACAGCACTGTTCATGTGCAGTTCGGCATTCTCGGTACCGACGGAGGAAATGCCATCCAGGAGTTTTGTTCCGAAGAACGAGACAGAAAGACCACCGGCCTCTCCCTCATAACCTAGCTCGTCACGGGCGTTTCCCTGATCCTGGGCCGTGCCCTGAATCGTCAGCCGCCCTTCCTTGAATGAGAGGGTGATGACGTCCGTTCCACCAAAGACAACGGCACCAACCCGGCGCAATGCATCCAGCAGCTCTGACTTCTTGACACTGACCGTGTATTCCCACTCGCGAGGCACGATGTCGTTGTAATTGGGAAACTCGGCACCAATGAGGAGGGAAATGATCTGTGTATCACCGGATGAAAACAGACACTCATCCTCGGTAATAATGATATGAACGTCACCCGCCGGCTTGAACGATTCGAAAACCTTGGCCGGAACAATCGCCCGCAGTGGTTCACGCTTGAAGTCAAACTGGACATATCCGAGGCGTCGTGAATCCGTCGCGACAAACCGGAAATAGTCTTTCGTCTGCTCAAGTAGAATCCCCTGAAATTCGAGACGACGTTTCTCATTATGTTCAACACAGGGAAGAACACGGTCAACAGCACTGGAATACTCATTGAGACTGAACTGATATTCTCGGCCTTCCTTAATCTCCGGGATGCTTGGAAATGTATCCATCTGATAGCAAGCCAGGTCATAGTGCGTCTTGCCGGATGATATCTGGAGTTTCTTGTCATCCCCTTCGATTATGAGTTCACCAGATAAGACTGACACAATGTCCTTCAGAAACTTGAAGGGAACCAGGGCACGCCCAGCTTCTGCAACTTCGGCCGGCTCAGCGTTCACCAGGTACGTCGTCAGGTCAGTGCTCGTCAATTGAAGCACCGTGCCCTCTGCAGAAAGAAGAACTGCATCCGACGTGAAGGTCGAGCTTTTCTGCTGGATGACCTTGGCGTGCTGTGCCAGTTTCTTGCTCAAGCCTTCAGCTTTTGTTGTGAGTTTCATTCTTCCTCCCTTTAGTATGAAAAGACTCTCTTGATCATAACTATCAAGATAAGGCAGTTGGTAGTGTTGGTATGTGCTTTGAGGATAGTTGTGTGGCTTGAGGCACCTGTGGACGCAGCTGTGGATAACTTGCGCGGGTTATCAACACTGTGCACGTCCGGAACGGCCGAGATAGTTCTCCACAGGTTATACACCTCTCTTCAACTGCTTTACCAAACTGTCGAGCAGTGCTCTCAGGGTGTCATCGTTCTTCACGTCCTGCTGGATCTTCTGACAGGCGTAGATTACCGTCGTGTGATCGCGCCCGCCGAACTTCTCGCCTATGTACGGCAGCGAGGCTTCGGTCAGGTCCCGGCTCAGGTACATGGCAATCTGCCTCGGCATCGAGATGTCCTGACTGCGTCTCTTGGCCTGGAGGTCGGCAACCGAGATGTGAAAGTAGGATGAGACCGACTGCATGATGGCGTCGATGGTGATCGGCTTGTTGATGACCGGGATGATGTCCTTGAGCGTCTCCTCGGTGAAGGAGAGCGTGACCTCCTCGTTGGTGAGCGAAGCGGTCGCAAGGACGCGCATGAGTGCGCCTTCGAGCTCGCGGATGTTGCTCCCGATGTTCGCAGCGATATACTCCAGCACTTCCTGTGGGACGTCGATCTTGTCCAACTCAGCCTTCTTCTTCAGGATGGCAACCTTGGTCTCGTAGTCCGGGCGGCTGATGTCGGCGATGAGGCCCCACTCGAAGCGTGAGGTGAGGCGTTCCTCGAGGGTGGCGATCTCCTTGGGCAGGACGTCGGAGGTGATGACGATCTGCTTGTGGGCATCGTACAACGCATTGAAGATGTGGAAGAACTCTTCCTGCGTGCGCTCCTTGCCTGCCAGAAACTGGATGTCGTCGATGAGCAGGATGTCTGCGCCGCGCGTCTCCTTGTGGAAGTTCTCGATGACGGAGTTGTTGTTCCGTGCGTTCTGGATGGAACTGACCACCTCGTTGGTAAACTTCTCGCCGGTCGTATAGACGATCTTCTTGCCTGGGGCCCGGGTCAGGATATGGTGTGCGATCCCCTGGAGAAGGTGGGTCTTGCCCAGTCCTACTCCACCGTAGATGTAAAGGGGGTTGTAGACATTGCCCGGGTTGCCGGCAACGGCGTTGCAGGCCGCGAAAGCAAGGCGGTTTCCTGCGCCGACGACGAAGTTCTCGAAGTTGTAGCGCCTATTGAGGATCAGCGTATTATTGTGCTGGAGCATACCGGGCTCGGTTGGGATTTCTTCCGGCGGCCGTTGCACAACTTCCACCGCGATGGTGGTCGGCTGCCCCTTGATCGCGTCGATTGTCTCCTTGATGACGTCGTAGTACCGGCTGACAATCCAGTCCCTCGCAAACTCGCTGGGGACGCCGATGGTGAGAGAAACGTCGTCTTCGTGGAGCGTCGTCGCGTTCTTGAACCACATCTCGAACGTCGGGCGCGCGAGTTGCTTGCTGAAGATGTCGAGCAGGTGCTGCCAGGAATCCGACTGTTGTTCTTCCACGTTCTGCTCCCTTTGCTCTCGCGCTAAGTGACCACGCCCCGGTCAGAGAAAAATCAGGCCCCGAGATGGGTCACACGTACGCAAACGCCGGCGCGTCCACCCCGCCTTTGTGACGGAACACCGGAGCGTCGCCAGGCAATGTGCGTCCGTTTTGTGTGATATAGTATAGACGAAATGAAGACCGGCGGCAATCAGAAGAAGGCTCACAGATGACAACCCGCGGCAGACAAGGCAGGATCAGCGGCAGGCGACGTTCCCGGGATGGGGGACTACTTGTCCTTATTCTTGCACTGGTTCTGGCCGTTGTGGTCGGCTCCAGCTTCCGCAAGGGAGGTGGGTGGAGTACACCCGCGGTCTTGTACTATCTCGATGCCTCGACCCAGGACTTGGTCAGCAATTCTGTCGTGGCAAAACTGCCGACACGGCGCGTAGAACAGGTGGCGGGCATCATCGATCTCCTGCGTACACCACCTGCTGACCAGGGGCTTGTGACAGCTGTCCCCGCCGGATTTACTGCGCGCAGAGCGACACTTCTGCCGGGCGGGATCCTCCATGTGGTCCTGGGGGTGGCGCGCGATCAGACTCCCATGGGGTTTGCGCAAGAAGATGCGCTCTACTGGCAACTCGTCAATTCCCTGCTGACTCTGCCAGGCGTCAGCGCGGTCGAACTCTCAGTCGACGGTCACCCCACAGGAACCTTCCTCTCCTTCGTCAAGACTCAGCGAGAGCTGGGGGCCAATGAAGCGATGTTGGACAAGGGACAGTCGGTCGATCTGTATTTTGTGGCCGGTGACGGCCGCCAAGTTGTCGAACGCCGCACGCTCCCGACCGGGCTGACCCGCTCTCAGCTGGCATTCCAGGCTACACGCGCTCTCATGGAGGGCCCGGTGCACCCCAGCCTCTTGAGCGCTCTGCCCGGCACGGATGTGCTTCGGGGTGTCACCGTTTCCGGTCGAACGGCTTCTGTCGACTTTGAGGAGAGCGTCCTCGATCTGAACATGGGCGCCCAGAAAGAAGAGAGGGCCAAGGACTCCCTGGTCCTCACGCTCACGAGACTCGCGGGTGTCAGCCGCGTCCGACTCCTGGTAGGCGGACATAGTGTGCAGGGCCTGTTTGGGCATGTGAACACGGCAGATCCGCTGTTCAGGCTGGATGGGCGCCTGGAGGCAGGTACGGCCCTCGCTGTCTACAGTCTGACCGAAGTCGACGGTGACAGACTGCCGGTACTGACTGTCTATCCGAAAAAACAGGCGTTCATGGGACGTAACGTCATGATTGCGAACTCGATCGCCCAGCTGGAGAATCCGCCCATAGGCGACTCGTCACTTGTCCCGGACGGCACCTTCATTACCGCCATGGCTCTGGAAGCCAACACGGGAATGCTGCGCCTGTCTCTTGCCATGACTTCTCTCCCCGAGGACCAGGCGTCCGAGGTACTCATGGTTGAACAACTGCGGTTAAGTCTCACGGAACTGCCGTCCGTCACGTCGTTGCAGGTGGGGGTCAATGGGTCTGTTGCTTTTTTGCCGAGAGGCTACTATATAGGCAGACCATTCTCGCGTTAGGAGGAAGAGCATGACGACAGACAGGACCGAATTCCGGCTTCTGGCCGGCGCTCTAGCGGCCCCTCATCATCTTGAGAAGCTCCAGAAGCTTGGTATGAGCTCTTCGCTGTTCGAAGATGGCGACCTCAAGGCTGTCTTCGACGCATTTCAGTGGTACTGCTCCAACCACAAGGGAGAGGGGGGCAAGATCGACCTTCCCCTGTTCACGGCCTACCTGACCGAAGAACGTCATGTGACCCCGGCTACTGCGACACTGGTGGGCAAGCTCACCGACGCCGGGGGCGAGGACATGACGACACTGGTCGAGATGCTGGACCGGTTGAAGACGCGCGCGGCACGTCGGAAGCTGCGCACGATCGCCGACAACATCAACAGCTTCACCGATGCTGAGAAACAGGGTCGGCGCGTGGAAGACTTCGCCGCTGAGATCTCCGAGCAGTTGCGACAGGTGGCGCGCCTCTCGTCCCAGGACAGGCAGGAACCCATCCGTGACGAGCTGCTTCGGTATGTCGAAGAGGTCCGCACCCGGGGCATTGGGCTTCCTTCGATCCTTGGCATGAGCATCGCCCCATATGACAACCTCAACATAGCGGTCTCAGGGCTGCGCCCCGGCTTCTATTATGCCCTCGGCGGTGCTCCGAGGCGCGGGAAAACCAACCTGATGCTGCGCCTTGCCACGCTCGTGGCGCGCAACGAGAAGGTCCCAGTCCTGTACTATTCCTATGAGCAGACGAGGCGTGTCCTCCTGACCCGCGTCCTGTCACAGGAATCACTCATCAACCCGCTGGTCCTTCAGAAGGGAGACATCAGGAACAAGGCTGAGCTCGTCACCCGGTTCAACAAGGGAATCAAGGAGACCTCGGCCTACATGGACAACTTCTATCTCTTCGAGGGCGACCGTCAGGATACGATCGAGCACATCCGCAGTGTCGCGTATGGCATCATGGATTCCCACCACGCCGACCGCTGCGCCATCTTCCTCGACTATCTGCAGAAGGTGCCAACAGTCAACCCGTACGCTAGCCTCCAGAAGCAGGTCGACGAGGTGTCCGGCCTCATCGCACAACTCTCCACCGAGCTGCAGTCCCCCATCGTTGCTGTGTCGTCGTTTGACAAGGACGGATGCCGCCTCGACAGTGAGACGTCCAAGGAGCGCCCCACGATGTTCAATTGCACGGGCGGCGGCGATATCGAGTATGACGCGGACGTGGCACTGATCGTCGTCAAGGACTACCACGACACGGCGCAACTGGAAGAGAAGATTGCCAACGCCGTGCGCGAGGGGGGGGTAAACCCCCACCACATTCCCCACTTTGACATCCTCAACCTGTTCATCGACAAGAACCGCGACGCTCCCGAGGGCGGCAACATCATCGTCCAGTTCCTCTTCCTGATCGAAGATAACCAGATGGTGGAACTGGGCTACAAGGATGTAGAAGAGAGGTACTCCTATGCAAAAGCCGGCAAGATCTTCGAGTGGCTGCTTGAGCGCGGATACCTCGAGGCGGTCGGCCCCGGCGAGCACTGAGTCTCTCCTGTAACCTTTTCTCTCCTGTCACCGTACGCTTGGTGAACACGTAGAGTAATCGACCGCGGAGAGGAGCAGGTGGATGGAAGCAGTGGCTGACCGCGAGCTCTTCGCCCAGTTGATGGCGGAGAGTGAGCGTCCTGTGTACGCCTTTCTGGCGAGCAAGGTCAGGGACCGGACAATGGCGTCAGACATTGCACAGGAGGCGTTTTTTCTGGCATACAGGCGATTTGACTCGTATGACAGAAGCCGCCCCTTTCTCCCGTGGGTCATGACGATTGCCTACAACTGTTTGGTCGACCACTGGCGCAAGTCAGCGCGCGAAGGTGGGGACCTGCCGGACGAGCAGATCCTGGCGGCTCCCGAGCAGGACCGGGACGATGAGTGGAAACAGCAGGAGATTGTAGAGGCAATGACACGGATTTCTTCAGAAGACAGCGCACTACTGACAATGTTCTACGCTGAAGAGTGCTCACTTGCAACGATCGGCGGACGGCTTGGTGTTGCCGAAGGAACGGCGAAAGTCCGGTTGTTTCGGGCGAGGGCCGCATTGAAGAAGCAGGTGGAAGTCCTGCATGAGCGAGGTGCTTCATGAACACACGACATCTGACAGACGAAGAGCTGGAACGCATTCTTTCCAGTACCCTCTCGTGCTCTCCCGACGTTGTTCCACCGTCGGGGTTCGCATGTGGCGTGTGGGAACGTATCGACGCGTGGGAGGCAGAGCAGGAGCGGAAGAGGGCATCACGCAGCATTCTGGCTCGTCTCATGGGAACACGCATGAGGAATGGGGAACCGGTGGCCGTCCTTGCCGCAGCGCTGCTGTTCGGGGCTCTGTTCGTGGGGCTGTTTCTGACTGGGACGTACGTGCTCGCCGCACATTCGTCGGTCATCATGCGGGTTGTGCAGGTCGTTGTCGGACCAAACCTCGACGAACTCAGATCCTTGCTGATCCTGTGCACGCTGACCGTGGTGGGTGGACTGCTGCTTGGCAGTCTTGCCCTTAGTGAGCGTCTGTTCGGTTTGGGCGGAGGGTCGGCTGCATGATGCAGTCTGCTTCCATGACCGGTCGCAAGCGCGTCCTGGTCGCCGCTCTCGTCGTGAGCCTGATTGTCGTCGGCTCCGCCGTGGTGACGCTGGTAACACGGAACGGAGGATTCATGGTCATTCCGGCGTTTGCAGAGGGAACGGTCCTGGAAGTCCCGGGTGGCTCGGCGAGCAGGATATCGATCGTAGGAGACAACCTCGAGGTCGTCGTGGGCACATCCCCGGCCGCGACCTCAGCGAGCATCGTTCTCGGCAGCGAGGGATTCCGTCGGGATTTCCGTGCAAAGACCGGTACATATGGATTGCGCCTCGACAGTGTTTCTTCCGTCCAGGCAGGGGTCAAGCGCCTGACGGTCATAGTTCCCGAGAACGGTACACTGACGCTGACGCTGGTCGGTGAAGCGCGACTGATCCTGGACCAGGCTCGGCTTAAGGAGCTCCGTCTCGCCGGGGCGTCCTCCGCACTCGAACTCGACGCCTCCGAATCCGGATCGATTATCGACCTTGTCCAGATCGAGAACATCACTGGTGGCTTCTCGACAGCGCGCCTCGGCAATCTGGACATGGCGGATCTTGTCATTGGCAATATTACCGGGAGTTACGACCTCGACTTGTCGGGATCGCTGGGCAGGCACTGTGACGTTTCACTGCACACGGCTGTGGGGAACGGTACAGTGCGCATTCCCACCAAACCGGGAGCACAGCTTTCCATTGGGAGTGTCCTTGGCAACGTCCTGTCGTCGGGATTTGTTGATGAGGGGAGTAAGTCGTTTCTCAATGCTGCGGCAGCCGGTGGAGCTGACTGGCAGCTCATCGTACGTATCGATAGTGCAATTGGACAGATTCAACTTGTGGAGGTACAGCAATGAACGGCAACAACATTGATCGGCGGGTGGCCCTGAGCGCTCTGCTCATCGTTTTTGGCGTCCACTTCCTGCTCGAGGCATTTCCGCAGACGGGATACCATTTTGGCATCCTCGTTCCTCTGGCGGCGTTTGTGATCCTGCTGGGCATCTACGGCGTCGCGACGGGCTTCCAGCACAATGCTCGTGAAACAGTGTTCTGGAGTGCCATGCTTGGTTTCATCGGCATCATTGTCCTCATGCAGGTCCTGGAGGTCATCCGGTTCAGCCTCACGACCTTCGCCGGAGCAGCCGTGATCTCTGCGGGACTCTCCATCCTGATGTCGACGCTGTTTGATTCGGTTGAAGGCAGGACGTCGAGAAACGGGCTGATGTGGGGAGTTGTGGCTGTCGCTGTTGGCTCTCTTGCGTTTCTGTCGGGGCTGGACATCTTCCCAGCTCAGGTGGTCGACATCATTCGGAAATCGGCAGTCGGCGGGCTGTTCCTTGTGCTCGGGCTGGCTGTCCTTATCAAGGGAGGGACTAGGAAATGAAGAGTTTTGACAGACCGGATGAAGAAGCGGTTGGTGTCTGCACGAAGTGCGGAAAGGCGCTGGCTCGCGAGGAAGTAGTGATGGTGGACGGCAAGATCATGTGCGGCACCTGTGCGCCGACGCAGCCGAGTGCCGGGTTCGGCGAACAGGGACCCATTCAGGACAAGTGGGAACATCCGCAGACTGAGCGCCCAGCGTCTTCCGGAGCCGGCTACGATTCCTCCAAGAGGCTGTACCGCTCACGCCGAAACCAGGTGATCGGCGGCGTGGCGGCCGGCGTGGCAGAGTACTTCGACATCGATCCAACCATTGTACGCATCGCCTGGGCATTGCTCGGGATGGCATGGGGGACGGGCGTCCTGGTCTATCTCATCTGCTGGCTCGTGATCCCGCTCAACCCCGCCCAGTAGATCGGGTACGAAAACATAGCATATCTGTGGATAATGTGTAAATAGTTCCGGTGGTTGTGTCCGGATGACAAGTCCCCGACCGCTTACAAGGGCGGTCTGGGACTTCTTTTCATGCTGTCCAGGGAAGTCGTTCAGCGGACGGGCGGAGGCGCTTCTCTCCGCCCGTCCTGTGCTGCGCGGAGGTATCGACTGACCGTCGTATAGTGGACGCCGAGGTGGTCACTGATCTGCACGAGCGAGTAGCCAAGATGGACGGCTGCCGCGACGCGTAGTGGGAGCTGCGAGCGTTCACGCCTGACATCGGGCCCGAAGATCTGTGTCAGGGAGGGCCGCGCAAGCATCAGGAGCGTTGCGGCGACCGACGGCTCGGACGCTCTGCTCACCAGGTGCTCAGTGACCACCTGGACGAACGTCTGTGTTCCCAGGATGCCCGGCGGCATCACATGCGCGAGAGGGGTCGGCTGACCGATGCCTGCCCGTATGTAGTCGGCATAGGCGGCGACAGCCTCTTCCTGTGTTTGGCCGAACCGAGACAACAGAGACTCGGCAGCAAGTGGGGCACTCCGCACGTGGGTACTCATGACCGTCGCCTGGTAACTGCTCCAGGGCCATTCCTCGGGGGTGGCGACCACGGCGGATGCCACGGGCTGGAGGACGACGTGGCGGCAGACCGGCAGCAGCCATACGTCGGGTTCCAGGAGGACAGCCCGATAAGGTCCACGGAAAACTCGCCCCGAGCGTATGTTCTGGCGGTTCATATGCTGCGTGTAGTTGCTGCTGAACCGACGCATGCCTTTGGAGAGATCTCCATGGGGCGTCTCGACGACGAAGCTATAGCGGTCCGGTAACATGCACCACGAGTAGATGCGCCAGTCCAGACTCGCCGCCACCGCCGTGAGGTCCGCGAGGAACTGCAATCGAGCGTCGTCGCTCTGCATGATGGAGCGACCTGCAAGAGCGGTGTCGGAAACCAGATAGACAGCACCTGGGAACTCGATGCGCAACGGTCGAGACATGAACCCTCCTTTGCCGAGAGGCGTGGATGACAAATCTATCCACACTGTTCACATGTTATCCACAGCAGCGCAACATTTCAATATCCGATCCCCACGCGCCAGCCTTCTTCTCTTCCAGCTTGTGCAGCAGTCGGTGGGCACTATACTTGAACCTGTCAGTACAGGAACGGGAGGTTGCGAGTGGTGGAGTTCTGGGTGGTAGCCGAGTCAGTGCTGATCGTGTTTGCAATCAAGTTCGTCAACATGGCTCTTCAGACGCTCTCGATGAACTTCCTGGTCAGGGGACGCCGCCTGTACACGTTCATCTTTGCGTTTCTTGAGGTGATGGTCTATCTGGTCGGCCTCTCTCAGGTCCTGAACAGTATGACCGTCTACAAGATGCTCGGCTATGCTCTCGGCTACGCAACCGGAGCGCTGTTTGGCATCTGGCTGGAACAGAAGCTGGCGATCGGCAACCAGACGTGGCTGATCATTCCCAACGAGAACCCGTACCGACTGGCGTATCATCTGCGCGACCGGGGTTTTGGCATCACGACGATCTCCGGGTCGGGCATGGACAGCAACCGCATGATTATCCTGACGACCACAATGCGCAAGAATATTGCACTCCTCAACGCCTCGCTCACCGAGCTGGCCCCGGACGCCTTCGTGTCCGTGCTCGACACGCGAACGACGATGGGTGGGCATGTGACTCGAATTCCGAGGGGTTGAACCATGATGAAAAGGATGATCTTCCACCGGGCAGAAGCGCACCTCGCCTTGAACCAAAGGGCTCGGGGGCTGGCGCTCGGCCTCGCTCTGCTGCTTGTCATGTTTTCTCTGGCCGGCTGCGCCCGCCGAAATGTTGTCTCGCTCCGGATCGTCTCTGCGTACTCAGGCAAGGGCGTAGCCAATGCGACGCTGACGTTCACCGGCTCCGGCGGCTCCGAGTCCCTCGGCTCCGATGCGACCGGAACGGTTTTGGGACGGGTTCAGGCTGATCGGATACAGTTGAGCGTCGAAGCCGCAGGCTACCAGAAGGCGTTCATTCAGGTGGCGGACCTCACGCAATTGCCGACGACCGTCCAGCTGGCCCCACTCTTTCTTGGCGCCGGGACGGTGACATCCGGCGGCCAGCCCATAGCCGGAGCCTCCGTAACCGTATGGAACACGACGACGGCGACAGGGTCGGACGGAACGTTCACCTTCGAGGGGCTCGCAGAAGGAACCTATGTGGGAAGAGTCACGAAGCAGGGATTTGCCGACGCCACATTCGACCTGGTTGTCGGGAAGAACACGAAGGCGGTCAAGGTAACGCTCCAGGAGGGACAGCTCCTGCCGCTCTCCTCTCTTGCCACGCTTCCGGCGTACGAGCTGACAGCGTCATACCGCCGAACGCTGGGTGGCGAAGACAGGTCGTTCGATGGCCGTATCGTCAAGAACGGGAGTGACCTTCTTGTGATGAGTGGTGACCCGGCGAACCCGACGGCATCCCTCATGGTCCGCGGTGGCACAGGGTACGTGTTCGAGAACGGGGCGTACGTTGCCAAGGGTGAGACTGCGGCCGCAGCTGCGCACGTCCTGCAGGAAAGCTGCGAGGGTCTTCTCGGACTGCCGGCGACGTTCTCGCCGCGTCTCTTCACCATTGAGAAGCAGGCGCCGGTGCAGTTGCTGGGGCAAGCATGTGACGTCTGGAGCATGACTGGCCGGTTTACCTTCGACGGAGAGGCCGTCACGGCGACGGCGACGGTGACCGTCGGCACGACGGGCGCGCTGGCCGGTGTCCCAGTGAAGATAGTCCTCAACGCTCGCTCGCAGTCGTTCTTCGACTTTGTCTACGACGCCGTGGTCGAAGTGGTTTCACTCGACCAGGCACAGACTGCTGCCCGCTTCCCCCCCAAAGATGTTTCCTCAATCCCCCCGAGGATGTTCTTGTATCCGAGGGGTGTATTCGGAGGGGCGCTTCCCGGCGCAGTGAGGAACCCGGCATGAGCTTCGTCCACCTGCATCTTCACACCGAATACTCACTGCTGGATGGCATGAACAAGATCGCCCCGCTCGTTGCCCGTCTCAAGGAGATAGGGCAGACCGCGTGCGCCATCACGGATCATGGCAACATGTACGGTGTGCTGGACTTCTACCTGAAGATGAAAGATACCGGGCTCAAGCCGGTCATCGGCAGCGAGGTCTATGTGGCCCCGAACGGCCGCCTTGAGAAGGACAAGGAAGCGGGATTTCCCAACCACCTGATCCTCCTGGCGAAGGATTTCAAGGGCTATCAGAACCTGAGCCACATCGTCTCCGTCGGCTACCTCGAGGGCTTCTACTACAAGCCGCGTGTCGATTATGAAACACTGGAGAAGTACCACGAGGGGGTCATCGCCTTGTCCGCCTGCCTCAAGGGCGAGGTCGCCGAGACGGCCGCAAAGGGGGACGAGGAAAAGGCGCTAGGCATTGCCAGGAAGTACCAGGACATCTTCGGCAAGGAGAACTACTTCATCGAGCTCCAGAATCACGGCATCGAAGAGGAACTGCGCGCCCTCCCCATCCTTCGCAGCATCGCGAAGCGCATCGGTGCGAAGACCGTGGCTACCTGTGACAGCCACTACCTGCGCAAGGAAGATTACGCCGCGCACGAGGTTCTGCTCTGCGTCCAGACGTTGCAGAAGATGACCGACAAGGACCGCATGAGCTTCAACGGTCCGTATTATCATGTCATGACTGAGGATGAGATGCGCGAGCGCCTGCCCGAAGACGAGGAGGCCATCCAGAACACCCAGCTCGTTGCCGACATGTGCAACGTCGAAATGCCTCTTGGCATCTATCACCTGCCCCGCTACATCGAAGAAGGGCAGACGACACCATGGGATGCCGAGGTCAACCGCCAGCTGTTGGAGAAGATGACCATGGACGGCATCCAGCGCCTTTATCCTCCTGAACAGCTGGAAGAGGCGACGGCCCGGGCGCGGATGGAGTTGGACACGATCGAGAAGTGTGGGTTTGTCGACTACTTCCTCATTGTCCAAGACTTCACCCGGTTCGCTCGCCGCAAAGGAATTGCCGTCGGCCCTGGTCGTGGATCTGCTGCCGGCGCCATCGTCGCCTACGCGACCGGCATCACGGAAGTCGAGCCGCTGCGGTACAACCTGCTGTTCGAGCGCTTTCTCAACGCCGCCCGTATCTCGATGCCGGATATCGACATGGATTTCGAGGATGCGCGCCGGGGGGAGGTCATCCAGTATGTGCGCGAGCGGTACGGCGAATCCTCGGTCGCCCAAGTGGCGACCTTCGGCAGGATGGAGGCAAAGCAGGCCGTCCGTGACGTGGGGCGAGCTCTGGGCATGCTGCCAAAGGAGACGGACCTGATCTCCAAGCTCATCCCGTTCGGCACGGGCCTTGAGGACGCTCTCACAACGGTCGAGCAGCTGAAGAAGATGTATGATGACGGCACAAAGCTGAGCGGCACCACAGTCAAGGAGCTGTTCGATACGGCCATGAAGCTGGAGGGCGTCAACCGCAATTTCAGCACCCATGCCGCGGGCGTCGTCATCGCCGACACCGAGCTCACCAACTACCTGCCCCTGCAGCGCGACAAGGACGGCAACGTCATCACGCAGTGGGACCACAACTTGGTCGAGGCCTTTGGTCTCCTCAAGATGGACTTCCTGGGCCTCTCCTATCTGGGTGTTATCCAGAACACCGTCAAGATGGTCAAGGAGCAGCTTGGCGTGGTGGTGGACATCAGCCACGTCGACACGGAGGAACCGGCCGTCTACAACCTCATCAGCAGCGGTGACACGGTCGGGGTGTTCCAGATGGAATCCGGCGGCATGAAGGGCGTCGCGTCCGGCATCCGGCCAACCTCCATCGAAGACCTGACGGCCATCATCTCGCTCTACCGTCCCGGCACCATCAAGGCCGGCGGCATCCAGAAGTATATCGACCGCAAGAATGGCAAGGAGAAGGTCAACTACTACCATCCCAGCATTGAGGGCGTGCTCAAGCCGACCTACGGCATCATCGTGTACCAGGAACAGATCATGCAGATCGCCAACCGCATGGCCGGGTTCACGATGCAGGAAGCGGACATCCTGCGCAAGGGCGTCTCCAAGAAGAAGGCGGACATTCTGGCCAAGCAGCGGGCCGTCTTTGTCGAGAAGTCGATCGAGAAAGGCGTCCCAAAGAAGACCGCCGAAGACGTGTTCGCCCTCATCGACTTTTTCGCCGGCTACGGGTTCAACAAGTCCCACGGGGTTGCCTACGCCATCATGGTCTACCGCACGGCGTGGCTCAAGGTCCACTATCTCATTCAGTACCTGACGGCCCTCATGAACTCGGGCATCGATACCGAAGACCGTCTCAAGGAACTGGTCGCGGAATGCCGCAGCAAGAGGATCCCCGTCCTTCCACCGGATATCAACAAATCCGACAAGCTGTTCGCGGTGGAGACGCAGGCCGACGGTTCTCAGGGCATCCGGTTTGGCCTGCTTGCCATCAAGAACCTGGGTTCAAAGGCAATCGACGAGATCATGGAGGAGCGGTCCAACCGCACCTTTTCGACGTTCAAGGACTTCCAGCGGCGTTCTGGCGGCAGTAAGGTCAACCGCAAGTCCGTCGAATGCCTCATCAAGGCCGGAGCGTTCGAGAACCTCGGCGAGGACCGTGTCGCCGTCCTCAGGGAGTTCAACAACCAGAACGGCAAGGCGCCTGTCGCGGACGATTCAGGGACAGGCTTGTTCGGCGGCTCGGTCAACGAACCCGTGGTCTCCGTTTCCTCGTGCGATATGGTGGGCGCCGCGGCAATGGAGAAGGAAGCGTTCGGGTTCTTCTGCTTCTGCAGTCCCTTCCAGCAGTACGAACCCCTCCTCGCCAAGTACAAGGCCAAGCGTGTCTCGGAGTGCGCGGATTGTGACGACGGGACCGCCGTCACGGTCATGGGCCTCCTCACGTCTGCAAAGACCGCCAAGTCGAAGGCGGGGCACGCCTACGGCAAGTGCACGCTCGAGGACGACAGCCGCAAAGTGGAGCTGATAGTGTTCGAGTACGTCCTCGGGCAGTTCCAGCCGTGCTTCGACCGCGAGGGCGCCATCGTCCTGGAGGCGAACGTGCGCATGGACGGCGACGAATTGTCTCTGACGGCCAAGAAGTTCATCGACTTCGTGACGCCCGAACAGGCAAAAGGCTCAAAGCCGGTTTCCGTGACCCATCCCGTGCTCAAACTCACAATGACGGAGCAGCAGGTGAACGGCGAGACACTCAAGAACGTCCTCCTCCTCACGCACCACTATCCGGGCAAGGAGCATTGGCGCATCTTGTACCACAACACGACCGACCACTGCCTCGAGGTCGGCAACACCCACTGGGTCACCATCACCCCGGAGCTCCTGAAGGGACTTGCCGAGATCCTTGGTCCAAGTGGGGTAGACTACTCTTAGAGACGGGTCCGAGGACCTTGCCAAGTTGTAAAGGAAATTGAGGTTGTCATTCCGACATTCATAGGTATACTGTCTCTTGTAATGTCATGAACGTGACAAGCAACTGAGCGACATGACGTCCGAAAGCCCTGCTTTCGGACGTTTCATATTGGTGGAAACGAAAAGTGGGCGCGCGAGCGGGCCACTTTTTTGCTTCACATGGAGAGATGTATGGACACGAGATTTGCGGATATTGTGCAGCTGGAAGTGGCGAAGAGCGATACCACGCTCGTCGCTATCGAGAACGCTCCGGGCATGGTGAGCGTCGTGCTCATGATGCCGGGGAAAGACATCTCGGTCGATGAGCTCGAGAGCGTCAGCCGGGCGATTAGCCATGCGTTCATCGAGCTGTACGGCGACGACTATCTGCCGGCATTCGAGGTGACAAGCCCCGGATTGGACCGCGTTCTCAAGACAGCGCGGGAGCTGGAGCTCTTCGCCGGTCGGCTCGTGCGCGTAACGACGAAGGAGACCAGGGAGCCGATCATCGGAACTCTGGAGGCATCGGACGGGAGCAGTGTGCACGTGACTGTGCTCGGCGTAGACCGCGCGTTCGACATGCGGCAGGTGACGAAGATCTCGTTGTGGGACGAGATATTGGGAGGTGCGTGTGAGGGATGAGATCCAGAGTGCCATCTACGAGCTGGAGAAGGAACGGGGAATCTCCAGGGAATACATTGTGACAGCGATCAAGGAAGCCTTCGAGGCGGCATACCAGCAGCAGTACCAGAAAGACAACTTCCTGGTGAAGGCTGACACGGGTACCGGCCTTGTCCGGCTCTATTCGCGCAAGACTGTTGTAGCCAAGGTCACGGACAGCGACAGTGAGATCACGCTGAAGGACGCCCGCAAGGTGGAGCCAGAGGCGAAGACCGGGGACGACGTGCTCATCCAGGTCAAGATCGAGCAGCTGCCTCTGTCGGTGATCGTGAAGGCCCGCAAGTTCATCGACGACAAGATCAAGGAACGTGAAAATGATCTGGTCTTTGAGCGCTTTCACTCACAGGTGGGCACGCTGGTCAACGGCGAGGTCCTGCGCCAGAACAAGGAGGGATTGCTGATCAACCTTGCACGGTGCGAAGGCATCATGCCGAAGGATCAGCAGATCCCCGGAGAACGGCTGCGCTTTCAGGGTGTCGCCAAGGCGCTCATCCTGTCGGTCGACAAGTCGGCCCAGGGACCACGCGTGGTCCTGACGCGGTCACATCCGGACTTCATCCAGCGTCTCGTGGAGCTGGAGGTCCCCGAGGTTGGCTCGGGCCTCGTCGAGGTCAAGCGTATCGTCCGCGAGCCGGGCCAGCGCGCAAAGGTCGCCGTTTTCAGCCGCGATCCCAAGATTGATCCCGTGGGCGCAGTCATTGGGCCGATGGGCGGACGCATCCGCGCAGTGTCGCGCGAGATCGCGTTTGAGCACATCGATGTCATCCGATACGATCCAAATCCTGCAAAATACGCAATCAACGCCTTCAGCCCCGCCAAGGTGCTGGATGCAGAACGCAGGCCGGAGGACGGCACCTTTGTGGTGCACGCCACCGCCGAGTCGTTCCCTGTCGCCCTGGGTAAGGGTGGGGTCAACGTCCGGCTCGTAGAGCGGCTATTGGACGCGAAGGTGGAACTCGTTCAGGTAGAGGAAGGGCAGCCGCAAGCGGCCCCAACCCATGAGGCAGGTGAGACGCATGAAGAAAGTACGAATCTATGAGCTCGCTAAAGAACTGAATCTGAAGTCGGCACGCATGCTGGAGATCCTGGCTGAGCTGGGAGTCCCGGTGAAAGGCGTCGTCGGCACGATCGAAGAAGAAACGGCAACCCTTGTCAAGGAGATTGTCGACAAGGAGAAGGCCGCCTCGTCGGAGGTCAAGAAAGAGACCCCGAAGGCAGCCAAGGCGACCCATAAGGCCGCACCTGAAAAGGAGAAGGAGAAACCTACGCCCGCACCGGTCGAGCCTGTCATCATTGTAGAGAAGCCCAAAGCATTTGCCGAATCTGTCACCTATACAGCTTTCGCGAAGCAGTTTGACCTCAAGCAGCACGAGCTCAACACGATGATGCTCAAGAACGGCATCCCGGTGCGCGAGTGCGGTCTGCTGGACCCCGGTGATGCCAATTACCTTGCTCGTATCCTCGGCGAGAACTATGTTCCGTCATCGGAAAAGTTCATGAAGTCGTTCGAGACACGCCCTCCTGTCGTGACAGTCATGGGCCACGTCGACCACGGCAAGACGACGTTGCTGGATTTCATCCGCAAGAGTAGCGTCGCCAGCCGCGAGAAGGGTGGTATCACCCAGAAGATCGGCGCCTACGAGGTCCAAGTCAAGGGCAAGACCATTATCTTCATCGATACTCCCGGCCACGAGGCATTCACTTCGATGCGTCTCAAGGGCTCGCAGGTTACCGACGTGGTCATCCTGGTCGTCGCCGCCGAAGAGGGTGTCAAGGAACAGACCCTCGAGGCGCTTGACCACGCGAAGGCGGCCAAGGTGCCGATCATCGTTGCCATGAACAAGATCGACAAGCCCGAGGCGAATCCCGAGCGCGTCAAGCAGCAGCTGGCGGACCGCGGTCTGCAGCCAGACGACTGGGGCGGAGACACCGTCTTCCTTCCCGTGTCGGCCAAGACCGGGAAGGGCGTGGACGAACTGCTGGATATGATCCTCCTGCAGGCGGAGATGGCAGGACTCAAGACCCGGTCCTCCGTCGAAGCGTCCGGCTCCGTCATCGAGGCACGCGTCGACAAGAACATCGGTGTCCTGACTCGCCTGCTCGTGCAAACTGGAACACTCTATGTTGGTGACGACATCCGTGTCGGAGACTGTGTCGGCAAGATCAAGCGCATGACCAACGAGGCAGGCGCGAACCTGCGCGAAGCGAAGGCACTCATGCCCATCGAGGTCATGGGCCTGTCGGAACTGCCCGAGGCCGGTGAGGTCTTCCATATGGTGGAAGACGTCGACTCGTGCCGCATGATCATCGACGAGAAGCGGCAGAAGGAGCGACTTGCGTTCCTGGCGCAGGAACAGAAGAAGCCGCTGACGCTGGATGACCTGTTCAACGAAGAAGAGGCGCTGGAGAAGAAGAAGCTCACCCTCATCCTGAAAGCCGACGCTCTTTCCACACTGGACGCCGTCAAGTTCGAGCTGAGGAAGGTCAAGACCAAAACGATTCCTCTCGAGATCCTGCACGAGGGCACAGGCGGGATCACAAAGTCCGATGTTCTGCTGGCTTCCGCCAGCAACGCCGTCATCGTTGGCTTCAACGTGGTCCCTCTGGCCGAAGCGCTCAAGGTTGCCGCGACCGAGAAGGTTCAGATCCGCACCTATGATCTTATCTTCGAACTGGGCGACTCCATCGACAAGATGATTGCCGGACTGATCAAGCCGGTCTTCGAAGAAATCGTGCAGGGTCGCGCCCGCATCAAGGACGTGTTCAAGATCACCGGTGTCGGGGCCATCGCTGGGTGTCTGGTGGAGGACGGCAAGATCATCCGGGGCGCCAAGGCCCGCGTTGTCCGCAACGCCGTCGTTGTGTATGCCAACTCCAGCATCTCCTCGCTGAAGCGCTTCAAGGAAGACGCGAAGGAAGTCCTCAAGGGCTACGAGTGCGGTATGGGCCTGCAGAACTTCAATGACTTCAAGGTCGACGACATCATCGAAACCCTGGTGATGGAGGAGAAGAAGCCATAAGGCACGGTCTTCCTCGTTCTTGTTGAACAACGATCACCCCCCGAGCATGTTGGTTCAATGCCCCCGAGCACTTTTTTCCATGCGAGGGGCGCTTCTGAGGGGTGCTTTCGTGCCGGGCGTTCATCGTCCGGCGCTTTTTCACACGCGACGGACTGCGGGGTCCAGGCACAACCGGTGTGGATTGTTCACGATGTCTTCACCAGAATGAGGTGGTCTCCGGGGTGCTGTCGCGGGGAGGACCGCTTCCCTGGCCGCGGTGGGAGGGCATGAGTTGACAAGGTACCAGTCGTCGGATAGGATATCAATGTCACCATTCCGGGTGGAGAACCAGCCACCTGTTCAAAGGGAGAACGATTGATGGTCTTGGCTGAACTTCGACAATCAGCGACCACCACCGCCACCCGAATTCCGCCCTTACCCCATCCCCTGCTGGAAGACCAGCGCATTCTCCAGGTGCCACTGCCATGAGACAGTGGGGTCTGTCCCTGCATCGGGGGAAAGACTCCGACCTCATACCAACCAGACGATACCACCCCGGCTGCCCTGAATCCAGGCGACCGGGGTTTTTCCATTTCCTGAACGCGTACCAGCGAGGAGGCACCATGCCACAGATTGTCGTCGTCATGGGCAGCGATACAGATCTGCCCGTCCTGGAGCCGGCGTTTGCCCTGCTCTGTTCCTATCCCGTCACCTGGGAAGCACGTGTCATCTCGGCGCACCGCACGCCCGAGGCCGCCCAGGAATTTGCCCGAGGCGCTCGTTCCGGCGGTGTGCAAGTCATCATAGCGGCAGCGGGCAAGGCCGCCCATCTGGCTGGCGCTCTGGCCGCATCCACGACTCTGCCGGTCATCGGCATTCCCATTAGTACGCCTGGCCTGGGAGGACTGGACGCCCTGCTCGCCACCGTGCAGATGCCGGGCGGGGTGCCAGTGGCGACGGTCGGTATCGATGGTGCAAAGAACGCAGCTCTGCTGGCGCTGCAGATCGTGGGATTGGGGGACGCGCGGGTCGCGGCACAGCTTGTGGAGGAGAAGCGGCGTCTGGCAGACGAGGTGGGCAGCAAGGACAAGGTGGTCCGTGAGCACTACTGCAGTACCGTCGAGACTGAACAGGGAGGTTCAGCATGACACGCAGGGAACTGTTGTACGAGGGCAAGGCCAAGCGGGTGTACGGCACGGACGATCCGACGCGCTGCATCATCGAGTTCAAGGACGATGCCACGGCGTTCAACGGCGTCAAGAAGGGGACGATCGCGGACAAGGGGATCATGAACAATGAGATGTCCTCGTACCTGTTCACCATGCTCGCGGCAGCCGGCGTCGCCAATCATTTCATCCAGCGTCTGAGCGACCGGGAGATGCTCGTGCGGCGGGTGCAGATCATCCCGCTCGAGGTGATCGTGCGCAATATCGCCGCAGGGTCGATGAGCAAGCGTCTGGGTATTGCGGAAGGGACACTGCTTGCTGAACCGGTCGTCGAGTTCAGCTTCAAGGATGATGAGCTGGGAGATCCCTTGGTGAACGAGGACCATATCCGGGCGCTGGGCGCGGCCACGGACGCCGAAGTGGCGGCCCTCCGACGGCTGGCGCTGGAAGTGAACGGACTGCTTCAGGAGCGCTTTGCCGCCGCCGGCATCACTCTGGTCGACTTCAAGCTGGAGTTCGGGCGTGCAGACGGGGTGATCCTCCTTGCAGACGAGATCTCGCCGGATACCTGCCGCTTCTGGGACAGCGCGACGGGGAAGAAACTGGACAAGGACCGCTTTCGTCGCAACCTGGGTGCGGTCGAGGAGGGCTATCATGAGGTCCTCGGGCGCCTGCTGACCGGGAGGGGGCAATGAAGGCCCGCGTCCTGGTCACCCCAAAGAAGGGCATCGCCGACCCTCAGGGGACGGCCGTGGAGCAGGCACTCCACGCGCTCGGGTTCACCGATGTCAGTTCGGTCCGTATCGGCAAGGTCATCGACCTGGAGCTTCCGGCGGGCGACCGCACGGCAGCACTTGCAGCACTCACGCGCATGAGTGAACAGCTTCTCGCCAATACGGTCGTCGAGGCGTATTCCTGCAGCATCGAAGGCGAGGACGCATGAGGTTTGCGGTTGCCGTCTTCCCTGGCTCCAACTGCGACGTGGACGCGTACCGTGCTCTTCATGACGTCCTTGGCAGGACTGTCGCCTATCTCTGGCACCGCGAGACGGACCTGTCCGGCTTCGACGGTGTGATCCTGCCGGGCGGCTTCTCGTACGGCGACTACCTGAGACCGGGAGCCATCGCGCGGTTCGCGCCGCTCATGGAGGAGGTTGTCCGGTTTGCCGGTCAGGGAGGCATGGTCCTGGGTATCTGCAACGGCTTCCAGCTGCTCACCGAAGCGGGGCTGCTGCCGGGCGCCTTGCTGTGCAACCGTGACCTGACCTTCATCTGTGACACCGTACCGGTGCGTGTCGAGAATGCGGACACAGTGTTCACACGCCGCTGCCAGGCTGGGCAGGTGCTCCGGCTTCCCATTGCCCATGGCGACGGCAACTATGCCGTGGACGCGGCGACGCTGGCTGTCATGGAACGGCGGGGACAGGTGATCCTCCGCTATTGCGCCCCGGATGGCACGGCGGACGAGCAGCACAACCCGAACGGCTCCGTCGCTAACATTGCGGGCGTCATCAACGAGCAGGGCAATGTGGCCGGCATGATGCCGCATCCCGAGCGGGCGGCGGCGGAGCTGCTGGGCGGGACTGACGGTCTGTACATCCTGCAGTCCATGGTCCAGGAACTCGAAAGGAGGCAGAATGAGACTTGCCGGTGCTGAACGGGCTGCACGCGTCGGTCTCACGGACACGGAGTACGCGCGCATCGTCGAACTCGTCGGGCGCGAACCCGGAGAACTGGAGCTAGACCTTTTCGGCGTCATGTGGAGCGAGCATTGCAGCTACAAGACGTCGCGCCCTTTGCTGCGCCTCTTTCCCACGACGGGATCTGCCGTGCTTCAGGGGCCCGGCGAGAACGCCGGCATCGTCGATATCGGAGACGGGCTGGCGGTCGTCATGAAGGTCGAAAGCCACAACCACCCCTCTGCGGTCGAACCGTACCAGGGGGCGGCCACCGGTTCGGGCGGCATCATCCGGGACATCTTCACGATGGGAGCACGGCCCGTTGCCATGCTAGACTCGCTACGGTTCGGCGACCTTGGGGAGGCGCGGCAGCGCTCACTGTTCAGGGGCGTTGTGAAGGGGATCGGCGACTATGACAACTGCATGGGCATTCCGACGGTGGCGGGAGAGGTTGGGTTCGATGACTCCTACGCAGGCAATTGCCTGGTGAACGCGATGTGCGTGGGGATCATCAGGCACGGTGACATCAAGCGCGGCGCAGCCACAGGGGTCGGCAACCCCGTCATCCTCGTCGGCGCCACGACCGGCCGCGACGGCATAGGCGGCGCCAGCTTCGCCTCGGTGGACCTAACAGCCGCTTCGCAGGAACGCAAGTCCGCCGTTCAGGTGGGAGACCCGTTCCTCGAGAAGCTGTTGCTGGAGGCATGCCTGGAACTGTTCCGGACGGACGCGGTGGTCGGCATCCAAGACCTCGGTGCAGCAGGACTGACATCGGCAAGCTGCGAAACAGCGGCTCGGGGCGGCGTGGGGATCGATCTGGACGTTGCCCTGGTACCGCGCCGCGAGGACGGGATGGTCCCCGCCGAGGTCATGATCTCGGAATCGCAGGAGCGCATGCTGGTCATTGCACGCCAGGGGGGCGAAGAAGAAGTACAGCGCATCTTCGACAAGTGGGGCCTGAACGCCGCGGTCATCGGACTGGTCACGGACGATGGCATGCTGACCATCCGCGACGGAGGCGCCATCGTGGGACGGATCCCTGCCAAGGCGCTGGCGGAACAGGCGCCTCTCCGGCATCCCGAGGCGGTGCGTCCGGCATGGCAGGACGACCTGCTCGACCTGGACGTGACGAGCTTGCAGCAGCAGGACGACTGGACCGGCACGTTGACGGCGCTGCTGGGGACACCGACGATTGCCAGCAAGGAATGGGTCTACCGCCAGTACGACAGCGTCGTGCGCACGAGTACCGTCGTGGGTCCCGGCTCCGATGCGGCTGTCCTGCGTGTGGACGGGACAGACCGCGGCATCGCTCTGACGATCGACGGGCCGGGGCGGATGTGCCTGCTGGACCCGGCAACGGGCGCGGCCATGGCAGTCGCCGAGGCGGCACGGAACCTGGTGTGCAGCGGTGCAAGGCCGCTGGCCCTCACAGACTGTCTCAACTTCGGCAATCCCGAGAAGCCGGAGGTGTTCTGGCAGTTCAGCCAGGCGGTCGTCGGCATGAGCGACGCCTGTCGGAAGCTGGGGATCCCCGTGATCGGTGGCAACGTCAGCTTCTACAACGAAACAGGAGCGTCAACGATTGTACCCACGCCTGTCGTCGGCATGGTCGGCGTCCTCGAAGACCTTGGCCACATCTGCCGGCAGGGGTTTGGCGAACCGGGCAGTGTCGTGGTTCTGCTGGGTGTGAATACGGATGAGTTGGGCGGCAGTGAGTACGTCCGGCTGGCGACGGGCAGGACGGCCGGGCATGTTCCACTGCTCGATCTGGAGCGCGAGAAAGCAGTCCAGGAGCTGTGTCTGGCTGGGATACGCCGTGGGTTGATCCAGTCGGCGCATGACGTGAGCGATGGAGGCCTCGCGGTGACGCTTGCCGAGTCCTGCATCAGTGGGCGGACGGGGGCCGACCTCTCCCTGCCGGCCGGGATACGTTCCGATGCTCTTCTCTTCGGCGAGGCGCCGTCGCGGATTGTCGTCACCGTCGGCGCCGGCGACCCGCAAGCACTTGTGCATATGGCCCGCGAGACGGGGGTCCCGCTCACAGTGCTGGGGACGACAGGTGGAACATTGCTGAACATCAGTGTCTCAGGCAAACCACTCATCCAAGTGCCGGTCGCAGCTCTGGCGGCGGCCTGGAGCGGCTCACTGCCGCGGGTGATGAGCGTATGAGAGACATGACCGGTCTGCAGGAGGAATGCGGAGTGTTTGGTATTGTCGGCGGTCCGCAGACCCGCGCCGCCCATGCCACCTACTATGGTCTCTATGCCTTGCAGCACCGGGGTCAGGAGAGTGCGGGGATCGCCGTCAGCACGGCGAACGAGATCCTTCACCACAAGGCCATGGGGCTGGTGTCGGAGGTCTTCGACGAGAAGCGTCTTGCGACACTGCCCGGGACGATGGCATGCGGACATGTCCGGTACTCGACCAGTGGACGGAGCCTGGTCGTCAATGCGCAGCCACTCGTCGTGCGTTACCGTGGCGGGGCGCTGGCCCTTTCCCACAACGGCAACCTCGTCAATGCCCCATCCCTGCGCGCAACGCTGGAGCAGGAAGGGGTCATCTTCCAGACGTCCATCGACAGCGAACTCTTCGCCAACCTGGTAGCGCGCGCCGACACGGGGAACATTGTGGACGCTGTCCACAATGCCATGTGTGTCGTATGTGGAGCTTACGCCCTGGTCATCATGACCCCGGACACGCTTATCGGCGTGCGCGATCCCGACGGTATCCGCCCCCTGAGCATCGGGCGCGGCGAAGACTGCTGGATGCTGGCCTCCGAGAGCTGCGCCTTCGACGCTGTCGGAGGGACACTCGTCCGGGACGTGGAGCCGGGCGAGGTCGTGACGTTGAGTTGCGGCGGGGTGACGAGTCACCCGTCGGGACTGGCGCGGCCGGAGCGCCTGTGCATCTTTGAGTTCATCTACTTCGGGCGTCCCGACAGCGTGATGGGGGCTAATACGATGTACATTGTGCGCAAGCGTGCGGGCAGTCTGCTGGCCCGCCAGGCGCCGGCGTGTGCCGACATTGTCGTGCCGGTGCCTGATTCAGGCATATCGGCGGCCGTAGGGTATGCCGAGACGTCAGGGATCCCCTTTGCCGAGGGGTTCGTGAAAAACAGGTACGTCGGGCGGACGTTCATCCAGCCCGAACAGTCGCTGCGGGCGACGGGGGTCGACCTCAAGCTCAGTGTCCTTGTGGATGTCGTCCGTGGCAAGCGGGTCGTGCTGGTCGACGATTCCATCGTGCGAGGGACAACCATCCTGCGGCTCATCCGGAAACTGCGTACGGCGGGGGCTGCGGAGATTCACCTGCGTGTGGCGTCTCCGCCAGTCGTGTGTCCGTGCCACTTCGGCATCGACACGCCGTCACGCGGCGAACTGATCGCCGCCAGCCTGGATCCAGCCGCGATCTGCGGGCGGGTAAACGCGGACTCGCTCCAGTACCTGAGCATCAGGGGTCTGCGGGAAGCAGTCGGGGGCAAGGGGAGCTGTGATGCATGTTTCAGCGGCGAGTATCCCATGGAGGTCCCCGACGAGGGAAACAAGTTGAGCCTTGAACAGGCGGAGGTGGCGCATGCAACGGGATAGCTATCAGCAGGCGGGCGTGGATATCACTGCGGGCGACCGGGCGGTCGAGCTGATGCGGACGGCCGTCGCCTCGACAGTGACGCCCGGTGTCCTGGGGGACATCGGCGGGTTCGGGGGCTGCTTCCAGCCCAATCTGACAGGGGTCGCCGAACCAGTCCTCGTCTCGGGGACCGATGGGGTGGGGACCAAGCTCAAGATCGCCTTCATGACCGGCCGCCATGACACGGTGGGGATCGACTGTGTCGCGATGTGTGCCAACGACGTGGCAGCAATGGGGGCCGACCCGCTGTTCTTCCTGG
Organism: Coprothermobacter sp.; assembly: GCA_013824685.1. Taxonomy (NCBI): domain Bacteria; kingdom Pseudomonadati; phylum Coprothermobacterota; class Coprothermobacteria; order Coprothermobacterales; family Coprothermobacteraceae; genus Coprothermobacter; species Coprothermobacter sp. The sequence continues at coordinate 105,561 of PNOG01000005.1, forward strand.
ACTACATCGCCCTTGGCCGGCTGGTGCCGGAGCGCGTCGCCGAGGTCGTGGGAGGGGTGGCGGCAGGCTGTTGCCAGGCGCACTGCGCGCTCGTGGGCGGCGAGACGGCCGAGATGCCGGGCTTCTATCCTGTCGACGAGTACGACCTTGCCGGGTTCTGTGTGGGACTGGTCGACCGAGGTCATATCGTCGACGGACACACGGTGCGTGCAGGTGATATCTTGGTCGGTCTCCCCTCGTCGGGACTGCACAGCAACGGCTTTTCGCTCGTGCGCCACATCGTGTTCGACCAGCACCTTCTGGACGTCGGCACGTATGTGCCCGAGCTCGGTCGTACAATTGGAGAGGAACTGCTCCAGCCGACGATCATCTACGTGGACGCGGCGGCGCGCGCCCGCGCAGCAGCCCCTGTCGGAGGGATGGCGCACATCACCGGGGGCGGACTCCCGGGCAACATCCCACGCGTCGTACCGCAAGGGCTGCGGGTGGAACTGGACATCCGTGCCTGGCAGGCGCCTCCCGTGTTCGACTGGCTGACGCGACTGGGCAAGCTCGAGGAGCAGGAGTGCTACCAGACGTTGAACATGGGTCTGGGGTTTGTGTTCATCGTGCCGGAGGCCTCCGTGGACGGCGTCGTCAAGGCTCTTACCGGCGAAGGGGCGCGTGCCGTGGGCCGCATCGTCCCCGGGGAACCAGGCGTGGAGCTGTGCCGATGACACGCATCGCCATTCTGGCGTCGGGCAACGGTACCGACTGTGAGGCGGTCATGACGGCGGTGGAACAGGGACAGATACCGGATGCCACCGTGGCTGTCGTCATTGCGGACAGGCCCGCGCCGGGGCTGGATCGGGCCCGCCGCCATGGTGTCACGGCACTGTTGATCGACAGGCGGGCATGTAGACGGGCTGCGTACGACACCGCTCTCGCAGCCGCTCTGGCGGAGCACCGGGTGGACCTCGTCGTCCTCGCGGGCTATCTGAGCATGGTGGACGGCGCGACGGTGACGACGTATCGGAACCGCATCATCAACGTCCATCCGTCGCTGATCCCAGCGTTCTGTGGACATGGTTTCTATGGAGAGCGCGTGCATCAGGCCGTGCTGGACGCCGGGGCGAAACTGACTGGGGTGACCGTGCACTTCGTCGACGAAGGAACCGACTCGGGCCCCATCATCCTGCAAGAGGCGGTGGATGTGCTCGATACGGACGACGTGGCGACATTGGCCGCGCGCGTGCTGGTCGTCGAGCACCGGCTGCTGCCAGAGGCCGTGGCACTGTACTGCAGTGGTCGACTGTCCGTTCAGGGGCGGCAGGTTCATATCATGGGGGAGGGGAAGAAATGAAACGACGCGCAATCATCAGTGTGTCAGACAAGACGGGCGTGGTTGACCTGGCCCGGCGTCTCGTGAGCATGGGATGGGAGATCGTGAGTACCGGCGGGACTGCCGCCAGTCTTGCGGCGGAAGGGGTCCCGGTGACGGCGGTCAGTGACGTGACCGGTTTTCCCGAGTGCCTGGACGGGCGCGTCAAGACCCTGCACCCGGCGGTGCATGCCGGCATCCTTGCGCGCAGGGACATACCCGCGCACATGGAGCAGATCGCGAAACTCGGTGTGGTCCCCGTGGACCTCGTCGTGGTGAACCTTTATCCGTTCCGTCAGACGGTCGAGCGCCCCGGCGTCACGTGGGACGAAGCCGTGGAACAGGTGGACATCGGCGGACCGTCGCTCATCCGCGCGGCGGCCAAGAATAGCGCGGCCGTGACAGTCGTCGTGGACCCCGCCGACTATGACCGTGTCCTGGCGGAATTCGAACGGGACGGCGATATCAGCGAAGCGACACGGCGTGAGCTGGCCGCCCGCGCGTTCCGGCATACAGCCGCGTACGACGCCTTCATTGCGGGGTGGTTCGGGGGGCAGCTGGGCGTCCGCTTCCCGGAGCAGCTCACGCTGACCTGGGACCGCCGGCAGGAACTCAGGTACGGCGAGAACCCACATCAGGCAGCCGCCCTCTACGTGGACCCCATCCCCGCAGCCGGATCAGTGACCGCGGCACAGCAGCTGAACGGCAAGGAGCTTTCCTTCAACAACATCGGCGATGCGGACGCGGCGCTCGCCTGTCTCACCGAGTTTTCCAAGGATATGCCGACCGTCGTCGCCGTCAAGCACGGCATCCCGTGCGGCGTCGGCACGGGTCCTGACCTGATGACGGCCTGGAGGAAAGCCCGGGACGGAGACCCGGTCTCGATCTTCGGAGGTGTCGTCGTAGCGAATGGGACGGTTGAAGCTCCGCTGGCCGCGGAGATGGCCGAGCTGTTCCTCGAGATCATCCTTGCCCCGGGGTACACAGAGGGCGCGCTCGACATCCTGCGGCGGAAGAAGAATCTGCGGGTTCTGCAAGTGACCGCGGCTACGCTGGGACAGGACGAGGTTGCGCTGCGTGACGTATGTGGCGGGCTCCTGGTGCAGAACCGGGACGCGCTGCTGCTGAAGGACGAACCGAGGGTTGTTACTGTGAGTCGACCGACCGCTGAGGAACAGGCGGACCTCCTGCTTGCCTGGCGGGTCGTGAAACACGTCAGGTCCAATGCCATCGTCCTGGTCAAAGGTGAGGGGACGATCGGCGTCGGCGGTGGTCAAACGAATCGCATCTGGGCATTGCAGAACGCTATTCGCCAGGCGACGACTCCTCCCCTGGGGGCGGTGCTGGCTTCAGACGGGTTCTTCCCCTTCGCGGATTCTGTCCAGGCAGCGGCCGCTGCAGGAATCCGTGCCATCATCCAGCCTGGGGGATCCGTCAGGGACGCGGAATCGATCGCGGCTGCAGACGAGGCCGGCATCGCGATGCTGTTCACAGATATGCGGCACTTCCAGCACTAGGCTGGGCCCATGGATATCCTCATCGTTGGCAGTGGTGGAAGGGAACATGCGCTGGCATGGAAGATCCGCCAGAGTCCCCTGGTAGAACGTGTCTGGGTGGCACCCGGCAACGCGGGTATCGCCACATGTGCGACCTGTGTCCCGCTGCATTCGGACGACACGACCGGGCTGGCCGAGTTTGCCCTGCAGCACGGGGTCGGCCTGGTGATCGTCGGGCCGGAGGAGCCACTCACGAAGGGCATTGCCGACGTCCTTCGCGCTCGGGGTCTGCTGGTCGTTGGTCCAGGAGGAGCGGGGGCACGGCTCGAAGGGAGCAAATCCTTCGCCAAGGGATTCTGCGAACGACACGAGATCCCGACCGCTCGTGGAATCCGTTGCGAAGATGCGGGGGCTGCGCTGGCGCACATGGGTGACCTGGGGTTTCCGGTCGTCGTGAAGGCGGACGGCTTGGCCGCCGGCAAGGGGGTCATCATCGCGACAACCCAGGGGGAGGCAGTGACGGCCGTCCAGAGTCTGGCTGGCCGAGGTCCGTTGCTGCTCGAGGAGTTTCTCAGGGGTCGCGAGTGTTCCCTGCTGTTCCTCTGTGATGGGAAGACTGTCGTGCCGTTCGCACCCGCGCGCGACTACAAGCGCGCAGGGGACGGCGACATGGGACTCAACACGGGTGGCATGGGCAGCTTCTCTTCGGTGCCGGACGTGACGTCTGCGGTCCAGCGTGACGCGTATGAGCATATTGCGCTGGGCGTGCTCGCAGGACTCGCGGACGAGCAGATCGACTACCGCGGAGTCCTGTATGTGGGTTGCATGGTGACGCGGGAGGGTCTCAAGGTTCTGGAGTTCAACTGTCGGTTCGGCGACCCGGAGACCCAGGTCCTCATGCCGAGGATCCAAGGGGACTTGGTGCCGGCGCTGGTGGCGTGCGCTGAGGGACGCCTGGCGGATGCGCGGCTGGAATGGCGGGACGAGACAGTTGTCTGCGTCCAGATGGTCTCCCGGGGGTACCCGGCGGCGCCGGTCACGGGCATGACCATACGTGGCCTGGACACAGTTCCGCAGGACGTCCTGGTGTTTCACGGCGGGACACGGCAGCAGGATGGTCGACTGGTGACAGCGGGAGGCCGGGTGCTGGGGGTCACGGCCATCGGCGCGACCATGGCCGAAGCGCGCACGCGGGCATATGCGGGCGTCAGCACCATCCACTTTGAGGGCGCGCAGTGGCGCACAGATATCGCGTCCGGAATGGACGCAACAAGGGAAGGTGAGCAGACATGATCGAACGGTATGCACTTCCGCCGGTCCGGGACCTCTGGACCGAGCAGGCGCAATACGAGCGCTGGCTTGAGGTCGAATGCGCGGTCACTGCAGCGTATGAGGAACTAGGTGTGGCGCCTGCCGGAACAGCAAAGCGCGTCCGGGACGCGGCAGTGCTCGACGTGGAGGACATCCACGCTATCGAGGCGACCGTCGACCACGACGTCATCGCGTTTATCAAGTCGGCCACCCGTGACATGGGGGACGACGCCCGGTTCTTTCACCTGGGGATGACTTCATCGGACGTCGTGGACACGGCGCTGGGCATTGCGCTCAAGCGGTCGGGCCAGCTCGTCCTTGCCCAGCTGGGCGAACTGAGGAGCGTCCTGGCCGGGCAGGCATCGCGCTTCCGGACGACGGTGACGGTTGGCCGTACGCACGGCGTCCACGCCGAACCGACTTCCTTCGGACTCAAGTTCCTGTCCTGGCTCGCCGAGACGGAACGCAACGAGGAGCGGCTGGCGGCGGCTGCAGATGGAGTGGCCTGTGGCAAGATTTCGGGCGCAGTCGGCAACTATGCCAACATTGACCCGCGTGTTGAGGACATTGCTCTCAAGAGCCTGGGGCTGCGGCGGGCGAAATGCTCTACCCAGATTGTCCCGCGCGACCAGCACGCGGCATTTATGGCTGCTCTCGCCCTGGTGGGCGCCCAGGTCGAGCGCATGGCGACTGAGGTCCGGCTTCTGCAGCGCACCGAAGTGCGCGAGGCGCAGGAACCGTTTAAGGTCGGCCAACGGGGTTCGTCCGCCATGCCCCACAAGAAGAACCCCATCGTCTGTGAGCGCCTCTGTGGCATGGCGCGTCTGCTGAGGGGCTACATGACGGCGGCCTTTGAGGACGTGGCACTCTGGCAGGAGCGTGACATCTCACACTCGTCGGTGGAGCGGGTCATCCTGCCCGACGGAGTCATGACCGCCTACTACATGCTCGATCGCGTCATCTGGCTGATGCGTGGGCTCGTCGTGGATGCTGAGGCGATGCAGGCGACGTTTGCTGCGTCGCATGGTCTCGTCTATTCGCAGCGTGTCATGCTGGCGCTGGTGCGTGGCGGGATGAGTCGCGAGGACGCATACGCGCTCGTACAGCGTCTGGCGCTGACGGCATGGAACGGCGGCGCGGACTTTCACGAGCTCTGCCTGGCGGAACCACGCATCACCACGCTGATGACACCGGCAGAACTGGATGCGCTCTTTGACCCGCAGTACTACCTGAGGAACATCGGCCCCGTCTATGCGCGGTTCGGCTTGGACAATGCAAAGGAGGAACAATCATGAAACGTGTCGCAGTGGTCGGCGCCCAGTGGGGTGACGAAGGCAAGGGCAAGGTCGTCAACTATTTCGCCAAGGACTTCGATTGGATTGTCCGCTTCGCAGGAGGCGCCAACGCAGGCCATACTATCTATGTCAAGGACAAGAAGTACATCAATCACCTGTTGCCATGCATCCTGCCCGACGGAGCAGGCCGCGGTTTTCTTGGGGCCGGCATGGTCGTCGATCTGGAGCAACTTGTGGCGGAGCTTGAGGTGCTGGCAAAGGATTTCCCTGGCGTAGGCGCCCGGTTCGCCGTCGACCCCGAAGTCTTCCTAGTCCTGCCCTGGCACAAGCAGCAGGACCAGCTGCTGGAAGCGATGCGCGCTGAGCCCATCGGCACGACGGGCCGCGGCATCGGACCAGCCTACACCGACAAGGCGTCGCGCGAAGGCATCAAGCTGTGTCATCTGTTTGATGAGAAGATGCTGATGGAACGTCTGGAGAACTCCTGGACGATCAAGCAGAACCTGTACCGGGGCCAGCTTTCCATGCCACCCGCAGAGCTTTCCGGCCTCCTCATGCGTCAACGGGACCGGTTGCTGGAGCTGGGAGTTCAGGTTACCGGGGCGGTCGACATGGCGCACATCTTCCGCAGTACGTCGGTATTGTTCGAAGGAGCGCAGGGGGTCCTGCTCGACTTGGACTTCGGGACGTATCCGTTTGTCACCTCGGGGTCCTGCATGGCCCACGGTGTCTCGTCGGTCGGGTTCTCCACCTTCGAGCTGGACGACGTGGCCGGCGTCCTCAAGGCATACACGACCCGTGTGGGAGAGGGGCCGTTTCCCAGTGAGGACAATACGGACGTGGCACAGGGCATTCGCGAGCGGGGAAAGGAATACGGCGCCACGACCGGCCGCCCACGCCGTGTTGGGTGGCTGGATCTGCCGGCGTTGCGGTATGCCGCCATCCGGTCGGGACTCACCAGTTTTGTCATCACCAAGGCCGACGTGCTCAATGGGCTGAAGACCGTCCGGGTGTGCACCGGCTACCGTATCGGCGGGGTCGTGCGCGACGTCCCATCGACCTCACATGACTTCTTCGTCGCCGAACCCGCCTATCAGGAGTTGCCTGGCTGGCGCACGACGGATGACGTCAACTTCCTCAAGTACATGACCTTCATCGAAGAACAGGTCGGCGTGCCCATCACGTACATCTCCTACGGCCCCCACACGGAGGAGATGGAGACCAAGAGTCGGCTCATCATGAACATCTGAGGATCGCGTGACAGACGTTATTGTCCGGCGGATGTCGTTTTCCGCTGACCGTTCTCTGCTGCTGATTGCAGTGGACTGGCGCGTGGGCGCGCGTCCCGGCCAGTTTGTGATGCTCAAGGTGGGGGACTGGCCTGTCGTCCCCCGTCCATTCTCGATCTGCGCGCAGGACCGCGAGGCCGGCACGACGAGCTTCCTCATCCGGCGCAAAGGACTGCTGTGGGATCAGCTCCTGCGGCTTCAGCCGGGCGCGACGGTTCAGATCAAGGGGCCGCTGGGCAACGGGTTTCCTGACTTATCCGCGCCGCTCCTTGTCGGGGGAGGGTGTGGTGTGGCACCGCTGTTGTTCGTGGCGGCGACACGCCCGGTGGCCGGGTTCTACGCCGGGGTCGCGAGTGCTGCAGAACAGGCCTTCCTGGCCCCCCTCCTCCCGGCCGGGACGGTGGTCACGGTGAACCCGCAGTTCGTGACCGATGCATTTCTGGCAGACCGCTGTGCAGGTCCGGTGTTCGCCTGCGGTCCATCACCCATGCTGCGCGTGCTTGCAGACGGCTACCAAGACGGTCCCATCTGGGTCTCCCTGGAGGAGCGCATGGCATGTGGCGAGGGGTTGTGCAAGGGCTGCCCTGTCCGCAGGCGAGACGGCAGTGTGGCACTGGTCTGCTCCGACGGGCCGGTGTTCCCCGAGGGGGAGGTGTCGTGGACATGGCAGGACTGACAGTTTCTGTTGCCGGTCTCGATTTCGTGAGTCCGGTCATCATCCCTGCAGGTCCCGGTGGTTTCGGGACCGAGCTGCGCGAACACTACGACCTTACGGCCCTGGGCGCGTTCACGCCCAAGACAGTCACGCCCCTTGCCCGCATCGGCAATCCGCCGCCACGTCTGGTGGACACCGGGTTCGGTCTCATCAACTCCATCGGGTTGCAGAACCCTGGGATCGCGGCGTTCCTGGACACGGTGTACCCGACGCTGATGCCGTTTCCGACACATCTGTTTCTCTCGATCGCGGGCGAGACCGTAAACGAGTTTGAGGACATGGCGCGGACGCTTGCCGGCGTCGAGGGGTTCGACCTTCTCGAGCTCAATCTCTCCTGTCCCAACGTGGAAGCGTCGTGTGGTGTCATCGGGACCAATCCACAAGCCATCCGTGATGTGGTGATGGCGGTGCGCCACGCCTTCCCGGACAGGCCTATCGCCGCCAAGCTGCCCTTCGAGGTCCCCGATGTGCTGGGGATCGTGCACGCATGCGAGCAGGCAGGCGTCGACGTTCTCACACTGTTCAACTGTCCCCAGGCCGCGCGCTTCGATGTGGCGACAGGGAAGCCGTTCCTTGCCCGGGTCACCGGAGGGTTCTCGGGCCCTGCGCTCAAGCCTCTGACCCTCGCCAAGCTCCTGGTTGTCCGTTCCCTGACACACCTCCCCATCATCGGGATGGGCGGAGCGTGGACTGCCGATGATGTGTTGGAGTTCCGGTGCGCCGGGGCCGATCTGGTGGGCATGGGACTGCATACCCTGCAGGACCCGGCGGAGGTCTGCGCCATCGCAAGGAACCTCAGGCCATAGCCTTGCCTCCGCCGTCCCCGCGAAGGCGGGGACCTAGGCCCTGCGGCAGAATGGTGGAGAAAACGCGATATACTGTGGCGATGAAAACGGATGCGGGTGAGTACGTGGAATGTGACGGAAGCAGTCTCGGGGACTCTCTGCAGGAAGGACTGCAGGGGCTGTATGACAAGGCCTTTGCATTGTCTGACAGGGATGCCCACGCCGCGAAAGTCATGGCAGACGAGATCTACGCGAAAGCCGGAGATGCGAAGAGTCCATATTGGCAGGGCTTGTCCCGGTACCTTGCGGGCTTCTGTTTCTACAACCTCAGCGAGTATGACAGCGCCATGGAAGAATTCGAGCATGGAGACCAGATTGCCCAGGAGCACAATCTCCCGAACCTTGCAATCAAGTTCCGCAATGGATATGGGGCGATCTTCTCGCGACTCGGACGGTACCACGATGCCATCGAGCAGTTCGCTGAGGGCCTGAAGAAGGCCAGGGAAATGGGTCTAAAGAGCGATATTGGCCGTTTCCTCGTCAACCTCGGGGAGGTCTCTCTTCTGATGGGGGATACCGCCCAGGCACTGTCCTTTGAGTCGGAGGCCGAGGGGCTCATTCAGAATGACATGGCCGGCGACAGCAGATATGCCATCGACACCTACTACAACCTCGCAGAAGCGCAATCGAAGAGCGGTCTGATGGAGGACGCAGAACGGTCCTACCGCCGAAGTCTCGAGACTGCTACGAGGGTTGGCAATACGGTCTCCGAGGTGGAGGCGCGCGTTCGTCTCAGCTCCATTCTGGCGGGTCGTGGTCACGAAGCCGAAGCTCTCGCTGTCATTGAAGAAGCTCTCCGGCTGAGCAGGGGTTGCGGTTTCGCCCTGCAGGAGGTTGGCTCACTGCTTGCCTGCGGACGCATCGAACTGAGTCTCGGACGTCTGGAAGAGGCAACCCGTCACTTTGAACTGGCGGTCGAGGTAGCCGACAGCCACAAGATGGGAGACCTGCTTCCTCCTGCTCTCGAGTCGCTCTCCACGGCCAAAGCCGCCATGAATCGCTTCGACGAGGCCTATCGCGACCTCCAGAAATCGGTCGAAGCGGCACATGCATGGTCGAGTTCGGAAGCGGCCAGGATGCTGGCCGAGCTGGCTGCAGGATATCGGCTTGAGAAAGTGAAGCGCGAAGCTGAAGTTGAGAAGGTCCGGCGCGAAGGGCTCGAATCCGCAAACGAGCGTCTCCGGATCGTGACGCGTATCGGGCGGAGTCTCACGCAGAGCCTCGAACCCAGAGACATCCTCATGCGGATGTGGAGTGAACTCTCAGCGTCTATCGACCTCAAGTCGCTGGGATTTGGCATCTACAGCCCCGATTCGGGGGAGATCGAGTTTCCTGGATTGATCGAGTCTGGTGTCCTGCAGAAGGCATCGTCGGTCTTTCTGAGCGACGAGTCCAGTCTCGCTGCGCTCTGCGTGCGGGAGAAGCGTATCCTCTACTATGCAACGTCAGATGAGGCGCGGTCAGCGCTCGGCGACAAGCCAACCATTACGTTTGGGTCGGTGCCGGTCAGGTCGGAGACAATCCTGTATCTTCCATTGTTCAGGGAGAATGACATTGTTGGCGTGATGACGGTGCAGAGCGCTAGAGACCACGCATATTCGGACGATACCATCGAGATGCTCGAGGCTATCGCCTCATTTACGGCGATTGCTGTCGAGAACGCACGCATCATGATCCGGTTGAATGAGATGAATCAAACCATATGTGGAGAAAAAGAGCAGGTCGAGAAGGCCGCTCTCGCATCTTCCTGGCTGGCCGAGCACGACAGTCTGACAGGACTTTCCAACAGGCGCTTTCTCGAGAGAATCCTCGACGAGAACATTCGGTTGGCGACACTTGAAGACAACAGCATCGCTGTGTTCTTCGTCGACCTCGACGATTTCAAGAGGGTGAACGACGCGTACGGGCATGATGCCGGCGACCGAGTTCTTGTGGCTGTTGCGGAGCGTCTGCTCTCTGTCTTTCGAGACGGGGACTACGTCGCACGCGTCGGGGGAGACGAGTTCGTCGTCGCTGCGCCCGGCGTGAAGGATATGGCAAGCATTGCGTCGATGGCGGACAAGGTCGTCTCATCGTTCGATGAACCGTTCACGATCACAGAAGGCACGATTTTAGTCAGCGTGTCGGTCGGTGTCGCTCTGTTCCCGGAGCACGGGCACAGCAGCCAGGAGTTGATCAGCCGCGCCGACGAAGCGATGTACTTGATCAAGCGGACAGGAAAAGGAGCGTGGCGCCTGTCGTCGGCTTTCTAGCCTGCCGAATGAGCGACTGTGATCTTCGAGAACGCGTGGGCAATCTGTGGTATAATTAATTTGTGACATCTCCTACACGTGGGGGTGCTGGGGTTCGACAGATACGTGAGGTGCAGGGTTGCAGGTAGAGGACGACAGTTGGCCTCTTTAAACATCTGTCACAAAAAAACAAGCCAATAACAATTACGCTCTAGCTGCCTAAGCGCGGCTAGCGTTCCTCCGGGCCGTCCATCCCTGGGTCCGTCAGGGGCGCGTCTATAGGGGTCTCGAAGGCGAGGGCCGTTCCCGTTCCTTGCCAGAGAGTACCAAACGGGAAATCGTGCAGAGCGGGGCGTCGACTCCCGGCCGAGCGCAAGGTACAACAGTCGACTAAACCTGTAGTAACGCTGTGTTTAACGTATTTGGACGCGAGTTCAACTCTCGCCACCTCCACCACGAACAGAACAACCCGCCCGCCGGCACCCCAGCCGGTGGGCTTTCCGTTTTCTGCAGTTCTTCAAGCCACGCGACAGCGCCACGAATCTGCGAGTCGATTGACGGCATACACAGAGCGGCATATGCTAGGTAATCCATTAACTGGAGGGCGAGACGTGTCGAATGGACTGCCAATGACTGGAACGACAATTGACAACAGTCGCGAGTATCAGGATATTCTCGCTTCCGCATCGACGCGAATCTGCGTTGTCGCGGGACCAGGAAGCGGAAAGACGAAGAGAGTCTTAGTGCCAAAAGCGAAACAACTGATCTCGGACCCTCGAATTGGCATAGACGAAGTCCTTATGATTACTTTCTCGCGTCTGTCCGCGAAAGACCTGAAGGATCAGGTACGAGATCTCGAAAGGGTCCCTCGCGCGTGCACACTTCATTCCTTCTGTCTCTCCTTTCTCCTGTCCGAGGACAATCACGATATCAGAAGCCGAATAGAAACGATAGTTCTGCCGTTCGAGAAACGCGTGATGATCTGCGATCTTGCAGGGCTTGTTCCGGGAACAGACAAACGACGTCTGGCCCAGATGCTGGACAGGTTCAGCGCCGGTTGGGCGACACAACCGCACGACAGTGTGTTCAACGAGGACGATAGCGAAATACGATTCAGGGCAGCGGTGGTGAATTGGCTGGGCGAGTACGAAGCAGCGATGATGGAAGAAGTCGTGTACAACGCCGTGGATTTGGCCAGAAGGGTCAGATCGGACTACATTGAGACGCCCCAGTACATTCTTGTCGACGAATTTCAGGACTTGAACGTACTTGAACAGGAGTTCATCAAGATACTCGGTGCGAATGCCAAGTTGGTCTTGGTGGTGGGCGATCCGGATCAATCCATCTATAGCTTCAAGTACGCTCATCCTGACGGAATCAGGTCCTTCTCGCACGAGAACGGCGTCGAATCTCATTCGCTGGCCTACTCTGGTCGCTGTTCCAGAGAGGTAATCAGGGTTGCCAATCAACTGTTGATACAGCTAGACCCAACAAGAACGAGTCTGCTGCAACCGTTGCTCACTGCGAGCCAAGGGACGGTCTCCCTTGTTTCGAAGTATCGACAAGAGGATGAGTTTGGCTTCGTACTGGACAGCATACTTCAAAGAATCCATCAGGGCATCGAGCCAAAGGAGATCCTGGTACTTGTGCCGCGCAAGCAACTCGGGCGGGATTTCGTGCAGTACGCTGAGGGACGCCGATTGCCTGCAGGCTTGACCTTGAGATTCGCTGGAGACAACGACTATTCACAGGTTGAACAGGAGAGGATTAAACTTCTAGGCGTTGTCGCGCACCCCGACTCCCTCTTGAGAATCAGGTCATACGCTGGTTGCCCGGACGACGACAACTACGCAGAGCAGTTTCGTCAGCTGAAAAACACATATGGAAACGTACGAGAAGCTATTCACAGGGCAAATCCGGACGACTTCGACAGAAGACAGTCGAAGGTGAAAGCACTCTGCCTGCGTCTGCAGGAGATCAACAGGCTAATCGCGGAATACCAGAACATCAACAACATTGACGACGTCCTCAACCGAGTTATGCCGACGGACGAGGAGCAGTTGGCAGACCTCAGCGGAACTCTTGAGCAGCTTAGGGAAGAAGGAGACACAGTGAAAGCGCTGTACTCCAAGTTCCTCGACTACTCTCGTACGCAATCGACTATGGACACCAGTGTCAGAGTAATGACCATCTTCGCGTCGAAAGGACTAGATGCAGAACATGTCTTCATCATCGGATGCAATGATGGCAACATCCCTGGAAGGAATCGCTCTGCCTTTTTGACGGATCATGAGTACAAGCAGGAACAGAGACGACTTCTCTATGTAGGATTCACACGAGCCAAAGAGAGTCTCACAGTAAGCTGGAGCAGGATCATACCATTCAGGCAGTCCCTGTCCCAAGACACTGCAAGTGTCGGTACGGTCACTATTGATGGGGAGAAATGCAATCGGGTAGGGCTATCCGAATTCCTGCAGGACATTCATTTCAACTGACCGCCGTCAGACTCGCGCGGACAGACTCGTATCGCATCTTGGCGCAGGTGAAACGTGGCAAGCAAGTCGGGCCTTGCCAGAGGTGAGTACCAAACGAAGAATCGCGCAGAGCTGGGCGTCGACTCCCTGCCGAGTGCAAGGCACAACAGCCGACCAGACCTGTAGCAACGCTGTTTCTAACGTAATTGGACGCGAGTTCAACTCTTGCCACCTCCACCAAAGATAAAGCAGCTCACAGACTCAACGCCTGTGAGCTGCTTTGCTGTAGAATGTGGGTGTGAATCATTTGTAAGCTTCGCATAGGGAGACGCTGCATGAATACGGGAAAGCTGGATTTGTTCTATTTTGGTGATGTTGGCAAATACGATGCATTCAATCCTGCACACGTTTGCGCGCAGAAATACGCAGCAGAGATACTCTTTCTGATAGCTTCCCATCCTCCCTATGAGCTTTCAAAAGCGGAAATTGCCAGGTCCCTGGGAGTTGAACAGGAAACCGTGCGACCCATTATTGACTCTTTACATAGGATCAAAGCCATCGAATGCAGAGATGATACCTATAGGATTTGCTTTCCCGTATTCCTCCAGGGTGATGTCCGACAGATGAAGGGCATACTGTCTAGTGCGCGCGATTCCATTGCAAGAACACTTGAACAGCTGAACAATCAATTGGTGCCAATAGTGCAGCGGTTTAGATGCCACAAGCAGTTTAGTGTTGGTCGAATTCTGTATCATGTGATTTGTGACTCTGTATTTGACGATATGGCGTTGGCCTACTTTGAGAAAGAGAAACTGCTATGCACTTCAAAACCACAACCGGACAATCGCGATTATCTCATTATCGGATATGAAGCCTGTGAGGAAGTCGCACAGAATAGTGACTTATTGCTTTGCAGCAGCAACAACTATACCTGCGACGGGATCCGTTTCAACAGCTTCGGTGATTCATATGGTCGCAGAAAAGATATGTATCGCTTTACGCGCATTTTCGATTCGGAGCCCCATGAACTAGCGCAGTTTCTTGATAGAGCCGAGGATATTGAAATGCTGCTGTCATCTGATATGGAAAGTATTGCTTCCAGGTGCAGCAGCATGGTGAAAAGAGTAATCTCGAATAATGTGTATTGGAGCGATCTAGCCGATAATGCAGAAACAGCCTTGCTGCTCTCGGAATTGGGATATATCAGCGGCAGACAAGAGAACAATCACATATCAATGATGGTTCCTGTGTTCTATCGGGATGAGCAGCCGCTAATCATTGCAGTCGGTGACATCGTCTTGCCTCAAATAGACAATGCCGTCAAGCGAGCATTCGATTCCTTTTCAATGCGCACAGGCGATCTTACGGCAGTCAGGCATATGGTCGATATTGAAGAAATCAGCAACGAATTGTGGCATCAGATCTTCGGATTGACAAACGAGCATTTGGCTAGAACAGGGTTTGTTGACAAGCCACAACATATTGATGGACAAGGAAGATTCTTTAGAAGCATCAGAATGGAATCGTAGAATAGTGTGGATTATGAGCGCGATCTCCACACGCATCTATTTCGTCAACATCAAACAACGAACAAAACAGCTCGCCGACGGAGGCAACACTGTCGACCGAAGATGCAGCGACTTCCGCTTTGTGATATAGTAAGCAGCGACGCCTGCAGAGTCTCTACGTGCCCCGAATCCAAGAAAATGCAGACGTTGAGAAGGAGAACATCCGCAATGGACGATTTCAACATCAGGTATGCTGTCAAGGAAGACAACCACCAGATCTTTACCTTCATCAAGGAATTGGCTGGCTACGAGAAGATATCGGATGAATATGTCGTCAGCGAGGAAGTACTGTTCGATTCTCTCTTTGTGAAAAAGAGCGCAGAGGTGTTGATTGGTGAAGTGGATCACCGACCAATAGGATATGCGCTGTTCTTTGGCAACTTTCCGACCTCTCTTGGGAAGGCGGGGATCTACATCGAAGACGTCTTCATAGAACCGGAATACCGGGGACATGGCTATGGAAAGCAGTTCTTCAAGTGCATTGCGGGGATCGCTGCCAGCAGGAATTGCTCGAGGATCGAATGGGTCTGCCTGGACTGGAACGAACCCTCCAAGAAATTCTACGAGAGTCTGGGCGCCGTGCCGAGAGAAGGATGGCTGATCTACAGATTGGGAGAAGATCGTATCAGGCAACTGGCACAGGAGTAGAAACTGTATGCTCCTGCCCAATTAGATGTCACCGACACCTCTTTCGCTTGAACAGAACAAACCGCCCACCGGCACCCCAGCCGGTGGGCTTCTGCATTGACCACCATGATCGGCTGCCCCTTGTGGTATACTCGTGCCGTACCGGACGGGAGCAGAAGGCTGGGTCCGGGAAAAAGTGGAGGCGACGATCGTGGAACCCAAAGAACTGATCACCGGGTTGTGGAACGCAATGGACAGACGGCGATGGCACGAGATCGCTGACTGCTTCTGCAGTGACGCCGCCATTTTCTGGCACAATACAAATGAACGGTTCACGGTTCCGGAATTCGTTGAGGTCAACAGCAGTTATCCCGGGCGGTGGACGATTCAGGTCGAACGGGTCGAGGAGATCGGTGATCTTGTCGTTTCCGTGGTAGACGTGGCGTCGGTGGACGGCGGCCAGTCCTGCCATGCCGTGTCGTTCTTTGAGCTTGAGGGCGGAAGGATCAGGACGCTGCATGAATATTGGGGCGATGACGGCAGGCCGCCCCAATGGAGGATCGACAGGAAGATTGGAACGGACATCTCCTGAAACCAGGCCCTGGAGGCCCTGGGGTCAAGTGTTAACTTTCGCCGGCCACGCCCGATAAGCTACTTGGTGTTGTCCGGCAGGCGCTTCTGAAGGTATCTGGAGTGACCTCCAAATACGTTGGGCCCTCTGGAAGAAACTCGGGCCTTGGCTTGCTGACGAAGCCCAGCTTCGCATAGAGTTTCCATGCCTTCTTGTTGTCGGGATGAGGGTCAACATACGCCTTCGTAGCCAGATTGTGGCGGAATACCTGATCAATTGAATAACTCAAAGCATATGCAGCGATTCCTTTGCCATGTGCTTCCGGGAGAACTTTGATATCCAGTATTGCCACATCATGTTCACGATCGATCTCATAATATGTCTCGCCGCAATACCCGATGTCTTCAGCGTAGATACTGTAATGTCTGCGGAAGATATCCTGATTGACCCAATTCAACCATTTCTGGAGGCGCTCAAGCGTAACGCCTAGACCCTTCGGAAAGCCGACGTAGAACATTACGTCGCCGTCGTTCCATAGCCTCATGACATTCGGCAAGTCTGATTGATCCGTTTCTTTGATTGTGATCTTGCCTGTGTACATTGAACCCTCCCGTCTTGTCCGACTGCATTCTGGTGTGTACGATTGCTCGACGTCTCGGTATCTCCGTGGCCCCCGCGAAGGCGAGGACCACACGTCCAACCAATGATGGATTCCCGCACGCGCGGGAATGACAGATCAAGGGACTCATACACGTGAGATCGTCAGCTCAGAGTTCCCCCTTGAGGCCGATGGCGTCGGCGACTTCTCTCATGCCGAGAATGGTCTCCGTTATGACATAATCCAGATCCATGTTCAGCATCGCAGCGCCCTTCTCGATGACTTCCCTGTTCACACCGGCGGCGAACCTGTGATCCTTGTACTTCTTCATGACCGATTTCAGCTCGAGGTCCAGGACGCTTCTGGACGGTCTCATGATCGCGCAGGCATTGATGAGGCCTGTCAACTCATCCGCGGTGAACAGGACCTTTTCCATGACATGCTCCGGCTTCACGTCGGAACAGATGCCATACCCGTGGCTCATGATCGCGTGGATGTACTCCTCGTCGACGCCACGTTCCGTCAAGATCTCCCCTGCCTTGATGCAGTGCTGATCCGGGAACATCTGATAATCGATATCATGCATCAGTCCGACAACCCCCCACTTTTCCTCATCCTCGCCCAACAGATGCGCGAAATGCCGCATTGCGCCTTCGACCGCCAACGCATGGGTAATGAGGGCGGGAGAATCGTTGTACTTGCACAACAGTTCATACGCTTCGTCTCTGGTTGGTTTCAAAGTGCATTACCTCCTACGTAGATTCAAGATGTTACAAGAATGAGGGCTGTCCCCTGTTACAGGTGCCTGTCACCAGGGCAGCCATCTCGCAAAACTGTATCTGAACTGGTCGGCAGCGTTCTGGTCCAGATAGTACCTCTCTCCAGAACACGCCCGGAGGACGCCGTACCGTGACAGCTTGTTCACGACAAGCCAGCCTTGGCCAAACCCGCTAAATCTCACGAAAGGGTTGATCAGACTGTCGATTTCGTCCAGAGGGAGCGCGGTTTCCGGGCTTACGATACCCCGGTCTTCAAGCACGTTCAGGTATGCACTCTGCAGGAAGAAGAACCCGGACCCATTCGTCGTGTACGGCATTTCGGACCCCCTTGATCATTCCCTTCATACTGTAGCACGAACGGCAGTGGAGCGTCACAGGAGGAGAGCCGAGTTATGCAAGCTCTATCTCTGCAACGATCAGTGCGTGATCACTGCCCGCCTGGACAGCTTCTTTGTACAGGTAGCGGACATCTGTCACGCTGATACCAGGCGAGACGCGGATGCTGTCGTAGCGACAGCGCAGGTACTTCCCTCTCCGCCCGCGGTGGTACGAGTCGGCAAGGGGCCCGTTGGGGTAGTACCGTACCCGGCGTTTCAGTTCTGGGGGATGGTCGACGTACCACAGGCGCAGGACGTCTTCGGTTGGCGTACCTGATCCGAGGACGAGTGCCTCTTCTTGTGTCCACCAGCGGTTCTGCTCGATGTCGGGGTGGTCCACGCGCGGGCCGTTGACGTCCATGCCCAGCACGACGGGGGCGGAGACGGTGGACAGCCAGGCTGCCAAGGCGTTGAAGTAGCCGGACCGTTCCTTCCTGCCTCGGCCGGTATTGGTGGGGGCATAGCAGGAGAGGAGCGTCAGGGCGGACTCTCCATGGGTGGCAGTAACGGCAAGCGAACGATTGGAGAGCAGTTCGTCCGGGGCTGGCAGTGCTGGCGTCAGGACCCAGTCGCTGTTGGCCGCTATTAAGCACCCGCCCCGGCGTGTTATGGACACGGGAGGGTGAGGTGGCGACCATGTGTCCGCTACGTCGCCCCACAGGTGACTGTCTGCTACGGCACGCACGGCAGACGGTCCCACATCCTGCAGGAGCAGGATGTCGGGGTGCTGGTCGGCCAGGAGTCCGAGCTGATCGGTCGGACAGGGCATGCCGCGTACGTTCCAGCTTGCGATTCGCAGTCTCATGTGGGTAGTATACAACGCCAGGTGCTCTCGCAAAAATGCGGGAGCGGTGTAGTCTGAACGTGACGACGGGTGGCAGAACCCGCACGACGGGAGGTAGAACCATGAGCCAGTACAATCCACAGGCAGTCATGACGCCAGAGATGCTTGAGCGGTTCAGGATGTCATTTGAGAGCGACCCGGTCAACCGGCTGGCACAAAACGCTGTGACACGGGTGTCCGTGCATACTGCTGCCCTCAATCACGAGGCGGCGACCGGCATGGACCACACGTTCTCCGTGATGCTGCCGAGCAACGAGGCGACGGCTCAGGAGAAGAGTGGGCGCTGCTGGCTGTTCTCCGGCCTCAACACGTTCCGCACCGAGGCAATGAAGCGCCTTGATGTCGACAAGTTCGAGCTGTCGCAGAGCTACCTCATGTTCTGGGACAAGCTGGAGAAGGCCAGCTACTTCCTCGAGAGTATCCTTTCCACGCTGTCCGAGCCCACCGATGGGCGCCTGCTGATGCACCTCTTGAGCCACCCTCTGCAGGACGGCGGCCAGTGGGACATGTTCTGCGCCCTCGTGGCCAAGTACGGCGTCGTCCCGAAGGCAGTCATGGCCGAGACGGAGAGCAGCGGCAACTCAGCGGTCATGAACGCCGTCATCACGGCCAAGCTGCGAGAGTATGCCGCCGAACTGAGGCGGATGGCAGGTACTGGGGATGAAGAGGATGTCCTGCGCTCGCGCAAGGAGATGATGATGGGTGTGATCTTCCGCATGCTCGCCATCCATCTTGGTACACCGCCCGTCGAGTTCTTCTGGCAGTGGCGGGATAAGGGGGGTGCTTTCCACCGCGACGGTACCGTCACGCCACAGGAGTTTTTCGGGCGGTATGTCGGCGTGGACCTCGAGAACAAGGTCTGCCTCATCAACTGCCCGACGCCCGACAAGCCCATGAACCACCTGTACACGATCGGCTACCTGGGCAATGTCGTCGAGGCGAAGGGGATCCGGTATCTGAACACGCCCATCGAGCTTTTCAAGCAGGCCGCGATCGACATGCTGGTCGCCGGCCGGCCCGTGTGGTTCGGTTGCGACGTGGGCAAGTTCGAAGAACGGGACCTCGGCATCCTGGACCCGTTGATCTATGAGTACGACCTCGTTTACGGCGAGGGGTTCATGAGCGACAAGGCCGAGCGCATCCTGTATGGACAGAGTCTCATGACGCACGCCATGGTGCTGACGGGCGTTGACCTCGACGGCGATGGGCATGCGCGCAAGTGGCGTGTCGAGAACTCGTGGGGAGACAAACTCGGGGACAAGGGATTCATGGTCATGACGGACGCATGGTTCGACGAGTATGTGTACGAAGTCGCCGTCAGCAGGGACTACCTTCCCGAAGACTTGGCCTCTGTCCTGCGCGAAGAGCCGACGGTCCTGCCGCCGTGGGACCCGATGGGCGCCCTGGCTGCGGCCCTGTGACACACATGAATTCGACGGGGAGGCACCAGTCATGGACACCTTGGAAGCGATAGCCGCACGGAGGAGCATCCGCAAGTTCACTGAGCGTCCTGTCGCCCCCGAGACCGTGAACGCGGTCCTCGCAGCGGCGATTCTCGCGCCGTCGGGAAAGAACCGTCAGCCATGGCGGTTCGTCGTGGTGGCGGGCGACGAGAAACGCGCGCAGATGATACGGGTGATGCGCGAGGGTATCGCAGACACCAAGGCCCGCGGGATGGAAACCGGCACGGCCATTATGACGGCGCGTGTCATGGAACGCGCTCCGGTGACGATCTTCGTCTTCAACCCGGAAGGTACGCATTCCTGGGCGTCGCACTCCGTCTCCCAGACGTTCATGGAAGCAGTAGACACGCAGTCCATCGGGGCGGCGATCCAGAACATGCTGCTGGCCGCGCAGGACATGGGACTGGGCACGCTCTGGATGTGTGACGTGTGGTCGGCATATCAGCAACTGTCAGCATGGCTGGGAGCATCGGGCCAGCTGGTCGCCGCGGTGGCGCTCGGGTACCCCGCTGAGCACCCCGACGCGCGTCCGAGGCGCCCCCTGTCCGAGGTCGTGCGCTGGTTCTAGCCGACGGTCTTGGGGGTCATCAGTCTGGTGACCTGACGGCGGAAGTCGGGGAACAGACTGAGTGAACCCATCTCCTCGAGCGTGAACCATCCGATGCCTTCCGTCTCCCGGGTGTCCTCGGTGAGATGCGCCCCTTCGCCGGGCAGGGGCTCGCAGACGTAGGCGAAGTCGATGTGACAGTGCTCGGGTTCGACGCCGGTCGGGATGCGCTCACACAGGACCATCCATGGAACGTGCAAGACCTCGACGACATCTGGTTCGCCCAGTGTCTCGTCCCGCGGGCTCACAATGCGGCAGTGCACGCCAGTCTCCTCGAAGATCTCGCGGAGGCATGCTTCGTCTGGCGTTTCGTCCTGGTCCACGTGGCCCCCTGGGTAGATCCAGACACGGTGTTTACGGTGATTGACCAGCAGGATGCGACCATCTCGCAGGACAAAACCCGACGCGGTGAAGTGTTTGGGCAGCAGCCGAGCCCAGGATGGCAGCAGTTCCGTCATGACGACTCCTTAGGGGGTGCCGGGCGGCACGCGTCTTCACAGATCCTTGCGACGATGTCGTAGGAGGCGTTGGGCCTCCCCAGGCGCCTGAGGTTACCGGACATCTCCTGCCCCCTTCCTGTGAACATCAGTTCGTCGGCGGCACGCAGGAGCTGCTCGGCGTCTTCTGCAGCATACACTGCCTCGTGCTGTGTCAGGAACCGGACGTTCACGGTCTCCTGACCAGGGAGGGGCTGGTAGATGACGAGTGGGACACCGATAGCCGCCGCCTCGGCAAGCGTGACGCCTCCTGCCTTGCTGACGAGCAGGTCGGCTGCCTGCATGTACGCGGGAATCTGGTCAGTCCATCCGACGGGGGTGATGGTGTGTGTGGCCGAACGAGCGACGGCAAGCCTGCCTATCTGATTCTGGACATCAGCGTTGTTGCCGCAGAGAGCCACGACGATGACGGGTTCTCCAAAGGGCCTGGACGTCAGGGTGTCACATGCCTCGAGGATGTGCCCAAGGCCCAGTCCGCCGCCCATGACGATGGCCAGATGGGCGTCCTGTGGAATACCCAGCATGGCACGGGCTTCCTGCCGGGCACGGTGGACGGCGAATGCCGGGCGGACGGGAATGCCGAATGAGTAGATGAGGTGGTGGACGCGCCGATGGGAAGCCTGGAAGCTCGCGGTGATTTGCTCATTTGCCGAAACGTGCCAGTTGACCCCCTTGGCCATGTACAGTGTCTGCAGAACGTAGTCGGTGAAACAGTTGATCAGCGGCGTCCCCTGTAGGCGATGTTGTTTGACTTTCGAGAGTGCCAGTGTCGGCCAGAGGTTCGTGGAGACGATCGCGTCAGGAGCTTCCATGAGTGTCAGGTCCCGCAGTCTCCTGTAGCCGACGTTCGCGAGAACCCTCGACGTTTGTTCCGCCTCCTTGAAGTCTTGGTTGACGGTGTGCTGGAAGGCAAAGTCATAGGCTTCGGGGAGGATCTTGATGAGCTGCAGATAGGCGTCGCACATGGCGAAGCGCAGGGGTGCAGGGACCTCGTCGAGGAAGTCGACGTATCGCGTTGTCCAACCACGCTGCTCGAAAACCTCTCCCAGTGCGTGTGCCGCCTGTTCATGCCCGGCGCCTACGCTGGCGTACGCAAGCAGAACCTTGTAGCCGGCCACGGTCACTCCTCAGCCAAGGCTGACCGCAGTGGACGCGCAAGGACGGCGACCACGGCCATTTTGACGATGTCGAGGGCCATGATCGGGACAAGGCCGAGGAGAGCTGCTTGGGCCGTGCCCCCTCGCAGCAGGAGAACGCGGCACATCCACAGGACGCCGGGGACATAGATGAGGACAAGTGATCCTTCGGCAAGAACCAGGTCGCGCCTCCAGGAGTCCCAATGCCAATGCTCGGCAAGAGCGCCGACGACGATAGAGGCGAGAAGGAAACCGGCAAGGAAGCCGCCCGTCGGTCCTGAGAGGGCGACCATTCCGGCGGCTCCCCCGGCGAAGACCGGAAGGCCGATCAGTCCAAGCAGCAGGTATGCCAGGACGGCGATGTACGCCGTGCTGCCGAACAGCAGTGGTGTCAGCACGACAAAGGCACTCTGGAACGTGATCGGGACCGGGCGGAGGGGGATGCTCACGTAGGCGCCGATGACCAGCAGTGCCACCATGACGGCAAGCTGCGCGACACGCCGGGTGGAGAGTCTCACGAAAGGTATCCCCTCACAACGGCCACGAAGACCGACAGCGCGATCGGGAAGATGTCTTCGTCGAACGTGAACTTTGGATTGTGGTGCGGAGCAGTGAGACCCTTTGCCGCGTTTCTCGTCCCGACGAAGACAAACGCCCCGGGCACCTGCTGGAGATAGTAGGCGAAGTCCTCTCCGCCCATGGTGATCTCAGGTTCGACGATGTTGTCCTCGCCGGCAGCCTGCTGGAGGAGTGGGCGCAGGAACGCGATGGATTCAAGGCTATTGATGACCGGGGGATACCCGAATTCGTAGTCGATTTCAGCAGTCGTTCCGAGAGCCTGGGCCGTATGACTGACGATACGGCGCAGACTGGCGGCGCCGAGTTCGGCGTCTTCCCGCGACAGTGCGCGCAGGGTGCCGGTCATGTGAACGTTCTGGGGGATGATGTTGAATGCAGAGCCGCCGTCGATGGTGCCGATGGTCACCACACGCGATTCGAGAGGATTGGTCTCGCGTGAAACGATCGTCTGGAGGGCGGTGACAATCTGGGCGGCAGCCACGATTGGGTCCGCGCCGAGGTGGGGCGCCGCGGCGTGTGTGCCCTTGCCGGTGACCGTCAGCTCGAACCGGTCGGCTTCCGCCATGAGAGGCCCTGCGCGCAGACCGACCTTGCCAAACTCGAGCGCGTTCCACAGATGCATCCCGAAGGCGAAGGTGACGTCCGAGTTCTGGAGGACACCCTCCTTGACACATGGCTCCGCACCGCCGGGGGAGATCTCCTCTGCTGGTTGAAAGAGCAGCTTGACCGTCCCGCCGAACTGGTCGCGGTGGTCGACCAGCCAGTGTGCGACGGCGAGCAGTGTCCCGGTATGGCCGTCATGGCCGCAGGCGTGCATCACACCCTTGTTCTGTGAGGCAAATGGCAGACCGGTTTCCTCGGTCAGCCGCAGGGCGTCGATGTCGGCGCGCAGCAGGAGGACCTTGCCATTCGCGGGACCGCGCGTTCCGGCGACGGTCGCCGTGACCCCGGTTCTCGCTATGGGCGATGGATTCAAACCCAGGCTGTGCAACTGCTCGGTGATGTACCTCTGTGTCTCCCGTTCCTCGAACGAAGGTTCGGGATGGGCGTGCAGATAGTGACGGTGCTCCACCGCTTCTCTGGCGTACGTGTCGATGTCGAGCATGTTCTCGTTTGCTTCCATGGTCATTCCTCCTGGGGCCTGCAACATCCATAGTGTAGCGGGATAGTACTGCCCGCCAAGTTCTCTCGTCCGTCATTCCGGCGTATGCAGGAATCCATCCTTGGTTCGACGCGTGGGTTCCCGCCTTCGCGGGAACGACAAAGGTCGGCTTGCCCAAACAGAAACGCGGAAGTTGAAGCTCCCGCTCTATGACATGGTGTCGGTGCAGCGAGAGGAAGTCGTCAGGGTGCTGCAAGAAGGGCAACTGCCGCCCGCAGGACATCCATGCTCCAGGTGCGTCCCTGTTCAGCGAAGATGGCCTCGAGGTCACTTGCCTTTGCTGAGTCTGGCAAGTCTGTCGTGACCCCTAGAGCAGTCAGGAGGTCCGCTTTCTGAATGCCATAGACGCTGCATATTTCTCCAAGAGTATCTTTCCCTTTGATGCCGCTGGTGTTCATGGTTGTTCCTCCTGACGCCCCGGCTCTCTGGCTGAGAGGGGCCGCGCCGGTCGTCCACTTGCCCGATGCCATGGAGACCACCATGGGAGCAAGAAATAGGGCCAGGATAAGGGTGATGTAGACAGAGTTGCGGAGTTTCATAGGTGTGCTCCTAGGACCTGATTGTCAGCGTATCGCTCACGGGGCACGCATCGATGCATTTGAGGCAGCGGTTGCACTGAGCGCTCGTGACGCGCGTGACATGCTCGACGTCGATGTGGAAGGGACATGCACTTGTGCATGCGTGGCAGGAGATGCAGGTCGCGGCATTGCGCCGTGGCTTGAAGATGGAAAGCCTGCCTACGAGGCCAGTGACCGCGCCCATGGGACACAGATACCGGCACCAGAATCGCTCGATGAACAAGGAACCGACGATGCTGATGACAAGGGCGATTTCGCCGCCCACAGCGATTTCGCCGCCGGTCAGGCTCAGGAATGCGCGCCATGGATCATACTGCGCAAACACGAGACTGGATGCTGCCCAGGTCCAGGCCAGGAAGAACAGCGCGACGACATATCGCAGGTACCGCAGGACGTGGTCTACCTTCGCCGGGATGACATGGTTGTAGCGGCGTCCCAGCATGCGGCGTCCAAGCTTGTCCACCCACTCCTGAAGAGTGCCAAATGGGCAGATCCAGCCGCAGAAAAAGGCTCCTCCAGCGAGAGTCGCGAGCGTGAGGCCGAGGCCCATGACCAGGTTGGACACATGGATCTTCCCAATGAGTGTACCTCCCCCAATGTAGCTGTAGAGCGTTTCCAGAGCTCCGAACGGGCAAATTGCGTCAACGCTTGCCGTTGAAAATGGAAGGTGGACACCACGCTCAGCCATAAAATGAAGTATCCCGGGGGCCGTTGCCCACAGAAAGAAGACAGCTCCTGTCCAGAAACGGAGTATCTGGGTTCTTGGCCTTCGACTCGTTCGTACGTCTGTCATTGCATTTCTCCTCAAGCTTGGATAGGTGTAGTACACTGGAGTATGCCCGACCCGTACACGCATGTCAAGTTTGGAACGTTGACACGCGTTTTCTTCACAGGATGGTCGCTAGACGTCCCGTTGATAAGTCTCCCCTCGGTCATTCCCGCGTATGCGGGAATCCAGCCCTAGAACGAAAACGGGGGAGCGCAAGCTCCCCCGTGGCGGTCCAGGCATTCGTGGCTACAGCCCTGCAACAGGTTCGGGCATTCCCTGCTTGAAGTAGGCGTGGACCATTTGCGGTGTGTTCTGGGCAAAACCGATGCCACCCTGGTTGTCGACGACGACGATACCAGCCTCGGTTCCCAAAATGTTGCTCAGCATGTTCACTGCGCTCGAGGCCGCACCCTGGGCGTCGAGCCCCATGCGCATGAAGTCGCAGGCGGTCTTGGTGATGAGGGTGCGCATCATGCTCTCACCCAGTCCGGTCGAGGAAGCGCCGCCGAACTGCGTGGCATACGTGCCGGCGCCGGGCAGTGGTGTGTCGCCGACGCGTCCCAGCAGCTTCAGGAAGACGCCGCCGGTGGACGTCCCCGCGGTCACCTCACCCTTTTCGTCCACGGCGACGGCTCCGACGGTGCCGTGCATGAACTCTGGATGTTCCTTCATGAGGGCCTTGAGCTTCGGCCAGTCGCCGGCGTCGCCGCGGAGGAACCTCTCGCGGTATTCTCGCCATTGGACGCGCCGTTCCTCGGTAACGGGATTGTGGGGCGCGACGCCCATCATGCGGGCGAACTCCTGAGCGCCGCTGCCCTGAAGGAGAACGTGGTCCGTCTTCTCCATGACCATGCGCGCCAGTGAGATGGGGTGCTCGATGTTCTTGATGCCGGCGACGGCTCCGAATCCCAGTGCAGGGCCATAGGCAACGGCGGCGTCCATCTCAACCTCTCCGTCAAACGTCAGCACCGATCCAGTGCCGGCGTTGAACAGCGGATTGTTCTCCAGGACCTTGATAGCAGTCTCCACTGCGTCCAGCGAGGATCCACTGCTTGCAAGAACATCACTTCCGGCAAGGACAGCCTCCCGGACCCCGGCGATGACAGCCTCTTCCTTAGCGTGGGGAACCGTGCCGACACCGCCATGAACAATGATCGAGTACATAGCGCCTCCACACTGAACACGTGTACCTACCTTCTAAGTATATGGTATACTCCATGATTGACAACCAAGCTTCAGAAGCGACGTAAGAGCTCGCAGTCCGGGAGGACATGGGGAGGCACAGATGGAGACAGCAGCGAAACTGGTCGAGATAGCGAAACGGCTGTATGAGAGGAACATGAACGCAGCCCTGGGTGGCAACGTGAGTATTCGGATGGGGAACGAGATTGCCATGACGCCCGCCGGCATCAACAAGGGGTTCATGACCGAAGACGACGTGGTTGTCGTCGACATGGAGGGCAACAAACTCCGAGGAGATGGCAAGCCGTCGTCCGAAGGCAAGATGCACTACGAGATCTACAAGCTGCGTCCGGATGTGCACGCCGTCATCCACACGCATCCCCCGTTTGCCGTGGGCTTCGCGCTGGCGCACCACGACTTGCCGGACGACATACTGCCGGAGGCGACCGTCCTGCTGGGTCATGTTCCCTGTCTGCCGTACGTGACGCCGTCAACGATTGAGTTGGCCCGCGAAGTTGCCCAAGGACTTGCTCACCGCAATGCCGCATTCATGGCGAATCACGGCGCCATCACCGTCGGCGCGGACCTGGAAGAGGCGTACAACCGCATGGAGCTCCTCGAACAGACGTGCATGTCTGTGTTGTATGCAAGCGTTCTCGGGGGAGTGCACCACATCCCGGAGACAGATATGCAGTTCTTCGTCGACAACTTCGGGCTGAAGCGCGAGGGTTGAGCAGGGCTGGAAAATCTCCCGATGCCTGCTAAGATGCAATTGATATGAGCGCGTCACGTGGCAGTAGGGTCATCGAACTGCACGAATTGCAGAGTATCCTGCAGGAACGTTCGCACCGGAAGGCGGTACAGCGGGCCGTAGAGGTGATTGCGCATCTCGTGCCGTCGTGCAGTGTGACTCTGATGACCATCGGTTTGGCGGGGCGGCTGCGCATCGAGGCTTGGGCGAACATCGCCACCTCCATCATTCGCAGCGCCGAGCGTAGCTTCAACCGGGATGGCCTGCCCAGGAATCTAGCAGACATCGTCCATACGAAGAAAACAGGGATCATTGAGGACCTCAACTCGTATGCCGACTGGCGCGAGCCGGTATCCAAGACCGCTTCATGGGCCGGCTTCCCTATCCTTCTCCACGGGCGCGTCATCGCCATCGTCAACGTCCAGACCATCAAGCAGCGCATCGCCCCTGAAGTAGTCACGGTCATCGAGCCAGTGGTGAGCACCATCGCACTCCTCATTCTGCGCTATGAGGAGGCGCGTGAACTGGCGGTGCGCAGCCAGCATATGAACGTCCTCTATGAGATGGCGGTAGCAGGCACGCAAGCGACCGACGAACAGGAACTGCAAGCCCGGCTTGATCACGTTCTCGAACTCATCGGTCGTGTCCTTGGGTATGGGCGTGCCGTCGTCATGCTGTATGACTCGCAGCGTGAGGCGCTGGTGCTCAAGGCCACTCGTGGGCGTGAGATTGAGCACGTTGGCCTGGAAATGAGTGTGCATGGTAAGGGTGTCACCGTGCACGCATTCTTGTCGTCAAAGCCGGTTCTTGTCCGTGACACGAGGCATTGCGCCGAATTCGTCGAAGGGCTGTGGCCCGCATTGTCCGAGCTGACGATGCCGCTGATTGCAGGGGGGCACTGTGTCGGCGTGCTCGACCTCGAGTCGCCCAAGCTTGCGGCGTACATGCGCTCCGACATCCGGCTGCTCACACCGTTCACATCGGGGCTCGCCCTGCTCATCGACAACCAGCAGAAGACAAAGCAATTGCATGAGCAGGCAACCCACGACGGACTTACCGGGTTCTTCAACCGCCGCATGATGGACGAAATGGTCCCCATGGAGCTGAACCGTACGGCCCGGTACCATCGGGACACGAGCTTGGTGATGGTGGACATCGACGGCTTCAAGGCCGTCAACGACCATCTGGGCCACGAGGAGGGAGACCGCCTGCTGCGCGTCTTTTCGGGCTGCATTCGCAAGATTGTCCGTGCCTCTGACCTGGTGTTCCGCTATGGTGGGGACGAGTTTCTGCTCATGCTGCCCGAGACGTCGCGTGAGCAGGCCGAGCTGTTCCTGAAACGCCTGACCGATTTTGCATGCCCAGAGCTCATCACGACACTGGGGCGTGTGACCTTCTCGGCCGGTATCGCCGGCTATGTCAGCGATTCCTCTGCAGAGGACCTCATCAAGCTGGCTGACGACCGCCTGTACCAGTCCAAGCGGCTTGGCATGGGGCACGTCACCAGCCGATAGGACGGCTTCTTCATTCCAGCCCGTCATTCCCGCGCAGGCGGGAATCCAGTCCTTGTCCGGGGAACCGCAGCCGCTATACTGACCGCATGAAGATCATGATATGCGCCCAAGGTGGCGGTCTCAAGAAGTCCTACAACAAGATGGCGCAGGACGAGTATTGTCGTCGCCTGGAGCACTACTGCGAAGTGAGCGTCATCGACGTCGCCTCACGGCAGCTTGCTAACTATGCACGGTTCGAAGAAGGTGCACGCGTCCTGCTCGATCCCCGCGGTCAGGAGATCACGTCGCACGAACTGTCCGAACGCCTGCAGGACCTTATGAACATGGGGACGCGCAAGCTGTCGTTCTTCATTGGCGGCGCCGAGGGGTTCAACCCCACCTTGCAGACCTACATCGAGCAGAACGTCGGCGTCCGCCCCCTCTCTCCCGGCACGAGCATCCTATCGTTCGGCAAGCTGACGTTGCCGCACGAGTTGGCACGCGTCATTCTCCTGGAGCAGCTCTACCGCGCGTTCTCCATCCTCAAGGGAGAGCCGTACGACAAGTAACCGGTCTCAACTGTGATGACAGCTGTCACAATCTGAGGTTGAGACTTATCCACACCCTGCAACCACTTGTAGGGGAACCGGAATCATTCATCAACAAATCGTCTGCAGGTCTCCGCCGACGTACTGTGCCAACCTGCTGACAGGTTATCCACAAGCTCAGACGTTGCTTTTGTGCGGCTCAGCCGTCATCTTCCCGAGTTTCTACCCACTTTCCACAGGTATGGCCACTGATGTGGGTCGGCGGTTACGGGGTTACCTTGAGTGGGACGTAGATGTCCATCTCCGACGAAGGACTGGCCGCGTCGAACCGGTCGTCGTACAACTCGAAGTCGGGGGTATCGGCCAGCTCCCTGCTCGAAGTGGGTAGCCAGGTACCGTAGATGTAGTCATAGGTCTGTCTGAGCGTCTCCAGCGTCCCCCGGTGCGTGAACACGACATACGTGGCTTCCGGCACCGTGACGGCGATCATACCTTCGGGAACGGCTGCTGCCTCTGTCACCTGCTGTCCGGCCACATACCGGAACACCCCCGTCTGCTTGTAGTCCACGTCGCCGATACAGAGACCGAATGATTCGTGAGGATGGGCTTGACCGCTGATTTCGCGCATATGTGGCATGAATGACTGCCACGGGGCAGGGATCTCATTGTTCTCGTTGCGCCCGTGGTATTCCATGCCGACCACGGTGAATGCCGCTTTCCTGACGATGGATGGTTCCATGGTGATGCCTCCTTGAAGGTGTCTGAGTCGGGCCGTGGTGAGGCGACGGATGCCAAGGTACGGGAGATGTCGACCCGACGAGCGGAACTTGCCGGGTGGCATTCCATAGGCTTTCCGGAACGCACGCGTGAAGGCTTCCTGGCTCTCGAACCGGCCGTCGAAGGCGATGTCGATGATCGGACGTCTCGTTTCCTGGAGTGCATGCGCTGCACGGTCGAGTCTCCGCAATCGGGCATATTCCTGGATCGTCGCGCCGGTGACCGCATGGAAGATACGGTGAAAGTGCCACATCGACAGGCCGACCGTTCCCGCGACGTCCGCTGTTGCAACGTCGTCGTCCAAGTGACCCTCGATGTAGTCGACGGCTCGCTGCACGTCTGTCAGGTAGTCCACCTTCACCTCCTCACTGCTCGCATGAGTGAGTATAGGGAGCGGGTGGCGTTTGTCCTGACCTGGTTTGCTACTTGCCGGGCCTGATCAGCACCCGCCGCAGGAGGAGCATCCGGAGCCTCCGCAGCCGCAGGACTCTCCTCCGCAGCCGCCGAAACCCTGTTCCAAGCTGTCAGCCCCATCGGCGTGAGCGTGGACGGTCTTCGCCAGTTGACATTCCTCGCTGCAGTCAGGGCACAAGGCAGTCCATCTTGTGCAGGGACCATAGGTCCGGTCGATCCAGTTGGTCTTGACACCCTCCGCCTCGAACTTCTTGTGGCAGGTGTCGCAATAGAAGATACTCATGGTTCCTCCTTGATGACAGTCCTTCAAACGTATCCGTGAGTTCAGGTGCCGGAGCAGGTGACCCCCGTGCTCAGCCCGCCGAGTTCCAGCGTGTCAACGCACTGCCAGATGTCACCTTCGTCGGCCTGGAGATACGAGACGTACGCTACACGGAACGAGAATGGGACCAGTTCGCGGCTGACGCTGCCCTCTGCCTCGAGCAATTCCGCACGATTCCTGAAGAAGCCGACAGAGATGTGAGGTACGTAGTCAGCTGCCCGGTCGAACGCGACGTCCGGGAACGATTCAAGAATGGTCTGTCTCAGCGTGAGCAGTTCGCCATGGGGGGGCGTCGGCTGCAGCCAGAGCACAAAGTCGTCCATGAACATCCCCGGTTGAGCGACGTGGACGGTGAACGGAGGGAGCTGGACCAGCGACTTCTTGATCTGGTGGCGTGCCAGCATCCAGTCGGAGACATCGAGGTCGGCGGCAAATGCCAGTGTAATGTGGGGCATGATCCGCGTCACGTGTGGATCATACCGCTTGCGGAAGCCATTCACGTAGTCTGCTGCGTCACCTGACACGGCGACCGCGACCGCCCCACCTCTGCGAAGCCCTTTCCTGTCCTGTTCCATAACAGCAGTATACGAGCATTGGGCCTGCCCGCAACGAAGGATCCGGGCGCATCCGGCAGCATATGACTCTCGCACACCGCGTGATCGGGGTCAGGTCTACACATTTTTCAGACTTCCTCCGAACGGGGGACCGTAACAGCAAGTGAGGTGCAACGACAGGCCGTCGTCGCCATATCCGGACGGGCTGTCGTTGGTTCGCCGCCCGAAATAATGGTACAATAACAGGAGAATCATAGGTCGGAGTCACGGGAGGCAGTACCATGGCAGTCTACATCGGGACCATCCCACCTGTCGGGTGGGAGAAGGTATGGGACGAGGCAGCACGGCGTGCAGGCTTCACTGGTCCGCCCCCACAGGTCATCACGGACACCACTGAGCTGGCTCGACGCGGCGAGGACATCGGAGCATTGGTCACCAGGACCGTGACGCCGGAGTTGCTGGCAGCTGCGCCTCATCTCCGGTTGGTCCAGGTGCCATTCGCCGGGGTTGACAGCATGGATCTGGCAACACTCAAGCATGCCGGAGTGCCGCTTGCGAACTCGCACGGCAACCGTGAGGTGACCGCCGAACACGCCATCGCCCTGATGTTCGCGTTGGCGCGCCGCATCATTCCCTATGACCGCGACCTCAGGCAGGGCATCTGGCACGGTTTCACGACGATGGACGAACCGGTCGTCGGACTCTTCGGGAAGACGGTTGGCATCGCTGGCCTGGGCAACATCGGCGCTCACATCCTGCGCATCTGCCGCGCCATGGACATGAAGGTGCTCGGTCTGAAGCGCACACCCGGTGGAGCGTGCAGCGACCTGGTGGACCGTGCGTACGGCTCCGACGAAAAGATGGAGTTCCTGCGCGCCAGCGACTTTGTCATCGACGTCCTGCCACTGACCGCTGAGACTGAGAACTACTTTGGCAGAGCGGAATTTGAGGCAATGCGCGGCCACTGGTTCATCAACATTGGCCGCGGGCGCACCGTGGATGAGAAGGCACTCTATGACGCGCTTAAGGACGGCACGCTTGCCGGCGCCGGCATCGACCCATGGTGGGTGTATCCACCGCAGCCGGTCGCCAAAGACCCGGTTACCGGCTGTATGCTGCAGCCGGTCTTCCCTGCCCACGAGCCATTCTGGAAGCTGCCAAACGTCGTGATGTCACCGCACACCGGGGGATTTGCGGATGTGTCCGTCGAGGGGCTCTGGGGTGAGTCCTTCGAGAACGCCATTCGCGCCGACCGCGGCGAGACGCCACGGAATCTGGTGGACCTGGAGCGCGGCTACTAGCCTATGGGGTCAGCTGGTAAATAGGCGCGCAGTCGTGAGTTGTGCCAGGCGCAGATGAATTGATGTGTATGACGTTGCACGCCTCCAGGTAAGCATAGACATCAAACTGCGTGCCTGGCGAGCGCGAGCGATGTTGTGTTGGCCCCGGTCCCTGGACTGGGGCCACGCCTTTCTGGGTCGCGTGCAACCTTTTGGCACCAACTGGGCTATCATTGTGGAAAGGCAAGAGCATCGATACGAAGGGATGGCGCTATGGACGACGAGCTCAGGACAGTTGTCACACGTGTCCACTCAGGAGAGGAAACAGCGTTTGACGAACTGTATCACCTAACGGTTCGACAACTGTACAGAACCCTGTACACGTACCTGTTGACGCGGGAGGATGTGGAGGACGTGGTCCAGGAAGCGTACCTCAAACTCTACCAAGTGCGCAGGAGACTGGACAATACACGTTCGGTACCAGTCTATCTGAGGACGATCGCCATCAACTGTGCGAAGCGAAAGCTTCGCCGAAACCACCCCGTCAGGGCACCAGTCGAGGAGGATGATGTCTCAGATGTCGAGCTCGTGAAGGGTGTCGTACGAGAAGCACTGCAACAGATTTCGCCGGCCGATCGCCTCGTCATGGGGTTGTTCTACGGCGACCAGGCCTCCATCCAGGATATCTGCAGGATGACGGGTGAGAAGGAAGGAACAGTCAAGTCCCGGCTCTCACGAGCACGGGAACGGCTACGGGAGGTCATCGACCATGGAACATGACGACAGAGAGTATACAGATATGCTGAACGACGAACTCAAAGACGTTGAGCCGGGCGCCGGGCTGCACGGCAAGGTGCGGGACGGAATCGCGCGGAACATTGTGCGTGTGCACCGCCGCAATACGGCTCTCGGAGCAGTTGCCGTTGCCATCGTCCTGACCATGGCGCTCAGCACGGTAACGCCGGTCTTTGGCCGGAACGGGACACTACCCCAGGTCATTGCTGCCATGGCAGCGGAACGGCAGGCGGAGAAGATGTCCAGGACACTGGGCGCTGCTCCCGTCCAACAGACGGGTACAGCTCTGCAGACGTCAGTAGCAACCGTGCAGGCCGTCAGTGACAGCGCGTTGTCCGAGACGGACGGCATCCTTGCGCTGGTGATCGCTGAGCGGGCAAACAAACCAGTGGCGGACGTTCTCAAGATGAGGACCGACGGACTGGGCTGGGGACTCATCATGGCGCAGCTGAACGTTTCAGGCCGCGACATCGGCGAAGCGATGAGCCAGGCGGAGACAGTCGCCGTGGCAAGCTCGCCCAGTGCCGCTTCACAGGGACAGGGAGCAACGTCCAAGCCAGCAGTCAGCAACAAGGATGGAGACAAGGTTGTCGTCAACGGCGAGATCACAGGCGTCTCAACCACCCTTATCACGGTCGCAGGCAAGACGTTCGGCATCACGTCCGAGACACAGCTCAAGTACCACGGCAAGGCTATTACGTCGACTGAGATAGCCGCCAAGCTGTCTGTAGGCAAGCTCTACGCCACCGTGCAGGGAACGCAACTGGCCGACACGAGCCTGCGGGCCGCCCTGATCATCGTGCAGGATGGAGCAGACGTGCAGGACACACCATCTGACGAAGATACTGATGAGCAGGGAACGCAGTCTGTCAGCAACGAGCAGCAGGCCCGTGGCAAGGTCACAGCCGTGACTGCCACGATGCTTCGCGTCGACGGGTTCGCCAACGACATTGTCCTCAATGCCGACACGAAGGTCGAGCAGGTCGGAGCCGGAAAGATGGACCTCACCGGCATCAAGGTCGGCCAGACCGTCCAGGTGCACGTGCGTCTCTCCGGTACGACGTATACTGCCCAGCAGGTCCACATCGAGGACAAGTACGTGAAACCTGACACGGCATCCAATGAGGGCAACGACCAGCAGGGAACCCAGCCAGCCAGCAATGAGCAGCAGATCCGTGGCAACGTTACGTTTGTGTCTCCTGCACTGCTCCAAATAAGCGGATTCGTCCCTGGCATCGTCCTCAATGCCGACACGAAGGTCGAGCAGGTCGGTGCTGGAACCATGGACATGGTCGCCATCAAGGTAGGCCAGACCGTCCAGGTGCACGTGCGTCTCTCCGGTACGACGTATACTGCCCAGCAGGTCCACATCGAGGACAAGTACGTGAAACCGAGCACCGCAGTCAACGAACAACCGACCGGCACGTCTGTGACGACGTGGCAGGGGACGATTGTCGGCATCTCCTCCGACTTGAAGTTCATCATTGTGACGACAGAGGCCAGCCCGCCAGCCACGGTCATGTTCCGTATTTTAGCGACGTCGGTCCTACAGGACGCAAAGCATAAGACTGTGACATTTGCGAGCCTTGTGGTCGGACAGAAAGTGACGATTACAGGAAAGGTCCTGGCCGACGGTTCAGCGGAGGTCGTGAAGCTCATCCTGACGACCGGTACCAGCGCGACCCCCCAGCCGGAGAACCCCGGCAAGGGCAACGGCAAGCACTGACAATATTCCTCTTGTTCTCCTGGCCCGCAGGTCATTCCTGCGGGCCTTTTTCATTGGCAGAATCGACGGACAGCCGACTCTTGCCAAACCACGTCCCAAAAGGATAGTCACGTGGACAAAAGCGCTTTGCCGGCATATGGAGGGCTGTTGGCCACGAACCGCGCGAGGCCCACTTGGGCGGTTTCTACGTTGTTGCCGGTCTTGTCCATGCCGTCGCAAGCAGTACCATGTGACCATGGACACAGTCACTCGCAAGTCACTGCTCTACCGTACCGGCATCGGCGGCACTGGCGCCTATGCAGCGACGCACGTCGTCGGCTGCTCGCATGGGTGTCGCTTCCCGTGCTACGCCTTCCTCATGATGCAGCGGTTTGGCAAAGTCGCCTCGTATGAGGAATGGTGCCAGCCTCGGCTGGTCGCCAATGCGCTGCAGTTGGCACAGAAGGAACTCCCGCGCTTGCGCGGCAAGGCGCGCTACGTGCACCTCTCGTTTGCGACCGACGCTTTCATGGAGCAGCACCCAGAGGTCACCGCGTTGACGCTGCAGCTCATGCGTCTCATCAACTCCTATGACATCCCCGTGCATACGCTGACAAAGGGTGTCATCCCGGAGGAGGCGCTGCAACTGTCTCACGAGAACCAGTTCGGCATCACCCTGGTTTCGGTCGACGAGGACTTCCGGACGCGGTATGAACCGGGCACTGCCCCCTATCCTGCGAGGATCGCGGGACTCCGCCGCGCGCACGACCTCGGGTTCCACTGCTTCGTCAACATGGAGCCGTATCCGACACCGAACATCTGGCAGCAGGACGTCCTCGGCGTCCTCGAGGCTGTCGACTTCGTGGACGAGATCCGCCTGGGCCAGCTCAACTACAACGACACCGTCAAGCAGTATCCGGGCTGGCGCGCGTTCTACCGCCGAACGGGCGTGATCGCGCGAGACTGGTGCGCGTCGCACGGCATCCAGTACGAAGGCATTGCAGCGGCCGACGCTCCCCGCCCTCGGCACGCGGCATCGGACCCAGGAGACCTGTTCAGCGCCTGACCGTATTTGTTACCAGCGGACTCGTCACGGGGTCAGACCCCACGTGGTATCATTGATTGTTACAGTTTGGAACCGTCCCAAAGCGTAACATTCTCCACACGGGCGAGCCCTTCAGCTGGAATCGTGGTATAACAACATCATACAGTGACGTGTGCACGGTGGGGAGGAAGCGATGACGGACGACGAGCGAACGCAGTGGGAGGTCGTGGCGCAGGCGCTGGAGGAGACGGGCGACTACCGTGTTGTCCGGAAGCTCCAGCCGGTGGAACGGTATGCCGAACCCGACGGTGAGCCGACCCAGCTGGGCTTGATCCTCGACACGGAGACAACCGGTCTCGACGCACAGGTGGATGACGTCATCGAGCTGGGCATGGTGTTGTTCGAGTACGCTCCGTCGACCGGGCGCGTGTACCGTGTCGTCGACACCTTCGACGAGCTGAGGGACCCGGGGCGCCATATCCCCGCCGAGATCACCGCCATGACGCACATCACAGACGACATGGTGCGAGGGCGCGCGATCGACGTGGCCGCAGTCGACGCATTCGTCGCCCGGGCTACCGTGATCATCGCACACAACGCCGCGTTCGACCGCCCGTTCGTGGAGAAGCAGTGGAGCGTGTTCGCAACCAAGCCCTGGGGGTGTTCCATGACACAGGTGCACTGGCGCGACGAGGGTGTCGCGACCCAGAAGCAGGAGCTGATTGCACTCTGCCTGGGCTTCTTCTACGACGCGCACCGTGCCGTGAACGACTGCCAGGCCCTCCTCCATATCCTGGCGAGCGCACTGCCCGTGTCCGGCCAGCCAGCCCTGAAGCCGCTGCTCGGCCACGCCATGGCCGATGACGCCAACATCTGGGCCATCGGAGCCCCCTTCGATGCCAAGGACGTCCTCAAGACGCGCGGGTACCGATGGAGCAACGGAGCAGGCGGCGAACCGAAGGCCTGGCACATCACAGTCATGGCCGACGAGCTCGACGCCGAGATGGCGTTTCTGGAAAGCATCTACGGCCGCGACGATATGCACAAGGTTCAGGTGGACCGGATGTCGCCGCTCAACCGCTTCTCGGCCCGGACGTGAGCATGGAACGGCTTGTCTTCGACGTTGAGACGGTCGGGGTCCCGTGGGAGTCGCTGGATACGGGCATCCAGGAGTCGCTGCTGCGTTCCGCCAGGAGTGATGAGGAACGGCAGGATGTCCAGAACTCGCTGAGCCTGTTCCCTGTCACGGCTCAGGTCGTCTGCGTCGCACTGTACTCACCGGAACAGGACCACGCAGCGGTGTTCTTCCAGGCGCCGCAGGCAGGGGCCTCACAGGTGCGCGAGGAGAAGGCGGTGTTCGTCCCCTGCACAGAGAAGGAGCTTTTATTGCACTTCTGGGAAGCGGCGGGCAGGGCGAAGCAGGTCATCACGTTCAACGGGCGCGGTTTCGACTGCCCCTTCCTCCTGGTGCGCTCAGCGGCCAATCGCGTCCGGCCGACGGTCGACCTCATGCCCAATCGATACAGTAACCAGCACGTGGACCTCATGGATCAGTTCACCTGGTTCGGAGCGGTCCGCCGCCGGTTCTCACTCGACGCCTGGTGCAGTGCGCTGGGCGTGGAGCAGCCGAAGCGCGAGGTGCACGGGAGTGACGTCACCGCCTTGTACGCAGCCGGCGAGTACATGACCATCGCCCGCTACTGTCTGGGTGACGCCAGGGCGACCGCGCAGCTGTTCGACCTGTGGAGCAAGTACATGCGGTACCCCGGCCCGGGACAGGAGCAGACGCCGAGATAGCGCCGCGCCCCTTGCGTTGTGGGAGTATGTTCCCATGATGGTAGCATACGCCTTGCCCTGGAGGAAGAGCCCGCATGAGCACAGCACAGAGAGGAAACACTCGGGAGATCTGGCGTCGCGTCCTGCCGGTGGCTCTCGTCCTGGCCGCCGTCGTGACCGCGTTCGTCGTGACGCACGAGCCGCTGGCCCGCATCGAAGTCATGGATTTCGCGCAGGAACAGCAGGACATAGGCAGTCTCTACGGACTGTGGACCGACGAACAGAAGGCGCTCAAGGCCATGCCGCTTGCCGACTACATCGCGTCAGTGACCACCGGGAAGATGACTACTGCCGACGGTACCGCATGGGATACGTTTGCCACTGGAGTATCCCTGACAGATGAGGGGAACCCTCCAGACCAGACATGGCGCCGCCGCATCGGGGAGTGGGGTGGCGTGTATGTACGGCAGACGGACCTGCCCTTGCCCGAACTGCTGGCCGGGATCCCGGATGGGGAAGAGCGCTACGTGTCTCTGCCCGATGGAACATGGGTCAAGGCCGTCGCGTTGCACCTCGACAGCGGTGACTTTACACTCGGCGCTGGCCTGCACGGCCCTCCTCATGCGCTCGTGTATCCGCTGCGTGGCCTGTTCTTCCCTCTGCTTGGCCTTGCCATGCTGTTGTACGTCCTTCTGCCGTGGCCACGCAGGCGCGAGGGAGTCATCGCCTACGACAGGTGGCGGGTGGTCCTTGGCGATATCCTGGGACTCGTGCTCACCGTCGTGTTCGTCGCGATGCCCTTCTTGATCACCAGCAACTCTGCACTGGCTGTCACGGAGTATTGGGGACTGACGCTGGTGTTCTGGCTCATTGGGCTCCTCGGTCTGTGGGCTGTGCAGGTGAGCATTAGTGCCGGAGGATTGCAGATGATGGTGCTGGCGGACCGCCTGGTGCGGGTGACCGCGTGGCGGCACGAGGAGTATCTGTTCGCGGAGATGACACTTGTCCAGCCCGCCATCCAGGTCGCACCGAAGTGGCTCATCACAGCGTCCTGGCTCACCGCGCTGTCTGGTCGGCGAGGGTCGGGCGCTGCCCTGCTGGGTGCGCAGTCAGAGACGCGTGGCTTCCGCATCACCATGAAGGACGGGCGCTTCGTTCACATCTGGCTCACGGACCAGATGGGTTCCGTGACGATGCGCGGCGCTGATACCCTGCCTGGTGCCCTGGCCGCGGCGGGCGTGCCCATGAGCACCGAAAGCGTCACGGTCCGCGGGATGAGTGTCGGGTAGTACTTCCCTAGTTCTGTGCCTGTGCGGCCTTGATGACGTCCGCAAGGACGCCTGAGGCGGTCAGGATGGCCCCCCCGCCGATGCCGCGGACGACGACCGGAAGGTTGCCGAACCGACTGGTGCTGAAGAGGAAGATGTTCTCGGAGGGTTCCAGTGTCCCCCAGACCGATGCCTGCGGGAAGCTGCGGAGGCTGAGCGTGACAGCCCCGTCAGCGGAGACCGAGCCGACGTAATACGTGACCATCCCGGGTTGCCGGGCGGCCGTCAGGCGAGCCGCGAGGCGCGCCATGCCGTCGTCCTGGAAGGCCTCGAAATCCGAATAATTCTGGTCGAGCAAGGGTTCCTGGTCGACGTCGCCGATGCTGGTTGGGAGCCCCATGGTCTTGGCCAGGATGACGATCTTGCGCAGGGCGTCGCGGCCGGCAAGGTCCGTCAGGGGATTGGGTTCGGCAAATCCTCTCCGCATGGCGTCTGCAATGGCTGCATCCAGCGGCAGCCCACGGTTGAAGCCCCCCAGGATGCACGACAGCGAACTGCTGGGCAGGGCAACGATGCGCTGGATGGTGTCCCCGGTCGTCATCAGGTCGACCAGCGTGCTGATGACAGGGAGGGAGCCGCCGACGGTGCATTCATACCGGAACGGCGTGCGAGCCTGCCGGCTTACTGCCCGTGCCTGCTCGAACCAGCCGGGCGTCTCCGCGAGGGGAATCTTGTTTGCCGTGACGACTGGGATGCCCATCCCCAGCGCTTCCAGGAGCAGGGGCCCCGTTTCGGCTGTGGCTGTGACATCGATCAGCACGTACTGTGTCGTGTCCGGAAGCCCGAAGCGGTCGAACACGGGGTCCAGGACAGCGATGGTCATACCGGGCGCGCGCTGCGTCCATTCGTCGAAGGATGCTCCCCTGTCGGCCGCTCGCAGTGCCAGGTCATCGCCCAAGGCGACGCTGCTGCTGCGCACGACAGCGGCGTATTCCAGGTGGACACCGGTCTCGCGATCGATGCGTGCCCGGTTCTCGACCGCCAAGTGGACCAGCGGTCCCCCGACCTTGCCGTATCCCAGCTGAATGACGTGTGTCACGGGTGCGGTTTTCACTGCAATTCCTCCTCGATGATGCGGGCGATCGTCTCAGGATCCGAGGGTACGTGGCGCGGCTCGTTGGCGCAGGCGTCCAGCGACGCGGCCCCCGGGATACCGAGTCCGGCTGTCTGTCCCGTCGCCAGTGCGATGGTTGTGTCCGGGTCCTTGAGCAGGTTGCCGGTGATGATCAGCAGAGCGCTCTCGCCGGGACGTACGACCTGTTCGCGCACCAGCCTGCGCAGGCCGGCAAGCGAGGCGGCCGATGCCGGTTCGCACCCAATAGCTTGTCGGTCAAGGTCATGTTTTGCCTGCAGGATCTCGGCATCGGTGACGCTGGTCACGACACCGTCCGTGAATCGGATGGCGCGCACGGCCTTCTCGTAGTTGACCGGATTGCCGATGCGGATGGCGGTCGCGATGGTCTCCGGCTGCACGGGCTCGAAGCGGCGGAAGTTGTCCTGCGCGGCACGCGCGAAGGGGGATGCGCCTTCGGCCTGGATGACCGCGAGACGCGGCACGTGGTCGATGAGGCCCAGCGCCTTCATCTCGACGAGAGCCTTGCCGAACGCGCTTGTGTTTCCCAGGTTTCCTCCCGGGACGACGATCCAGTCCGGCAGCATTTGCCCAAGCTGGAAGTAGCTGTCCAGGATGATAGTTTTCTGTCCTTCCAGGCGGAACGAGTTCAGCGAGTTGACCAGGGTCAGGTTGTGCTGTGTCGCCATCTGTTCCACGGCGTGCATGGCATCGTCGAAGCTGCCGTCGATCTGCAGAGTGTGAGCCCCGTACGCAAGTGCCTGCGCCAGCTTGCCTTGCGCAATCTTGCCCTCAGGGATGAGGACGAAGACGGGAAGGTGGGCGCGGGCGCCGTATGCGGCCAGCGAAGCAGAGGTGTTGCCGGTGGAGGCGCAGATGAGCGCCCGTGCTCCCTGGTGTCTGGCCCAGCTCACAGCGACGGTCATGCCCCGGTCCTTGAAGGAGCCGGTAGGGTTTTCTCCTTCGTGCTTGGCCCAGAGAGCAGACAGACCGAGCGGGGCGGCGTCCAGTGTGTACAGGTTGGTGCGGCCCTCCGGGAAGGTGGCAATGTCCTCAGCAGGCAAGTCCAGCACAAGTTCGCGGTAGCGCCAGACGCCGGAGAGGTCCTCGGGCAGACGGGACGTGAGACGTGATTCGAATGTGGCGGCGAGAGCAGCAGGAGACGGAGCGCTGTCCATGTCGAGCTGAACGTCGAGTAGTCCGCCGCAGTCGCATCGGAGCCGCCGGTCTTCGCAAGGGTAGGTCGATCCACACGTTACACACATCAATTGTCTGTTCATAGGCACACCTCGATTCCAGTATGCCGAAGAACAGCCCTGTGACAACAGCTGTCCCTTTCGTGCGCGCATGCAGTGGTGACACGCACGAACGCTCCGAGGGGTCGCCAGGGATCTCAGGCAGGAGCTGCCGCGGTGATACTGCTTGCTGGTATCGTTTCACCTCATGTACACCCGTACGTGAACCATCGGGTCGTGGACCCACCCAGACATGGTCGCGTAGCTGCCACGTTTCTTAATGATGAGGGGGTTGTCTTCTCCTGGCGATCTAATCCAGGTGACCCTGAGAGAGGAAGAGTGGGTGGAACAGGCTCGTCCTGTCCAGCTCTTCAGGAGTGCGAGTGGACAGCAGACGTTTCGATATGCCTGTGCCTTGACCATTGAGAGCTTCTTGTCTTCCTGCATCGTGAGCTCCATTCTCTGATGTGTTTCGGAAGCCAGTGGACCTCGATGGTGGATGAGTCGATTCGCTTCTTGACAAGAATTCCGATGTTTGTAAAATACGAGCAAGCAAGAGAATTTGCTGCCACTCGATAGGGCGAATTTCAGGACTGTTCAAAACGACATCGTGCTGCCAGATTCCAGTTTGGAGGAGGCAAGAGCATGAGAAAGTCACTAATCATCGCAACAGTCTTCTTTGTGTTATTTGCACTGCTGTCCCCAATCGTACAAGGATCTGAGCCACTCTTTGTGCAAGAGTGTGGTGTTGTAGATAAAGGCGAGTCGGTTCCAGATGAGATTATTGTGGGATTTAAGGAAGGCGTGGATGTTGCTAAGGCAACCAAGAAGGTTGAGAACATCCTCGGAACGATGATTGCACGTAAAGGAATCAAGAACTTTGTCGTATTCAAGATTCCTCCACATATTATGAACGCTGTCAATAGACTTCTCTTACAGGATCCGGATATCGAATATGTCGAACCAAATTACATTGCCTATGCGTTCGACCTCCCGAATGATCCATATTTCTCACCGTATCAGTGGAATCTTTATGATTATGGTATGAAGAGTAACGAGTATGCCTCCAACTATGGAGTCCAGGCAGTTTCCGCCTGGAAGACCACAACAGGGGGCGGGGTAAAAGTAGCAGTTGTTGATACAGGTGTTGCCTATGAAGACTACTCTGATTCCCTGGGAACGTATGCACGTGCACCAGACCTTGCCCAGACAAACTTCGATACTCAAGATGCTTACGATTTTGTAAACAATGATGCTCATCCCAATGACGACAATGGGCACGGAACACACGTTACGGGCACGATAGCCCAATCAACAAACAACTCTTTGGGATGCGCAGGAATAGCGTATGGAGCGACGATCCTGCCCATCAAAGTCCTCAATGCAAGCGGTTCAGGTACGTACGATGCAATTGCAAATGGTATTATGTGGGCAGCAGATCATGGCGCACGAGTCATCAATATGAGCCTTGGAGGAAAAACAGGCTCTACGACGCTGTCCAATGCAATAAAATACGCTTACGGCAAGGGTGTGGTAATTGTCTGTGCTTCGGGAAATGATGGAAGGCCGTCTGTAAGTTATCCTGCTGCTTATACTGAATGCATTGCAGTTGGGTCAACAAGGTTTGACGGCAATAGAGTACGGTATTCTAACTACGGAAGTGCCCTTGATCTTGTTGCACCCGGCGGAGATATGAGCGTAGACCAAAACAAAGACGGGTACAAAGATGGAATTCTCCAACAGACATTCGCATCAGGAAAACCTACGAGTTTTGGCTACTACTTCTTTCAAGGTACATCGATGGCAAGTCCACATGTTGCGGGAGTTGCGGCATTAGTCCTCTCAGTGCACCCAACCTTTACAAATGAACAAGTAAGACAAGCTCTCCAATCTACTGCAAAGGACTTAGGTACAGCAGGTCGGGATAAGTACTACGGATACGGTCTCGTCAACG
Source organism: Coprothermobacter sp. (assembly GCA_013824685.1). Lineage (NCBI taxonomy): Bacteria > Pseudomonadati > Coprothermobacterota > Coprothermobacteria > Coprothermobacterales > Coprothermobacteraceae > Coprothermobacter > Coprothermobacter sp. The sequence goes on from PNOG01000005.1 coordinate 148,963, forward strand.
CCGCCCTGGCCATAACCTACAACCCATAGATCTATAGCCCCAGGCTGAGCCTGGGGCTTTAACTTACTGCCACGATCACTGGTGGCCTCAACACCATCAAGCTGACTATCGGCGAAGCGATCGCCGCTGCCAACGGTCTGGACACCCCCATTGACACGAACGCAAAGGTTGTCCCTCTCATTGTCGCCGGGCGCATGCTGCTTCCCCTGCGCTTCGTCACCGAGTCGCTGGGCGCGACGGTCGGCTACAACCAGGCGACCAAGACAATAGCAACAACATATCCAGCATACTAGACTCTTCGTCGCAACCAGCGGCTGGGTCCTGCGTTCAGCAACGACAGAAGAGTGCGTTCTCCTCGGTCATTCCCGCGAAGGCGAGAGTGACAGCAAGTATCCTCCAGGTGCTTCCTCAGCGCAGGTTGTCGAGCTCCTCCTTGCTGAGGCGGTTGTGGCGGATGAGGCGTCCGGTCGTGGCAAAGACGACGTCCTCGGCGATATTGGTCGCCAAGTCGGCGACGCGCTCGAGGTTGCCACTGACAAACAGGATCTGGAGCGACCGGTCGATCGTGGTGGGATCGGCCATCATGTAGGTAAGGAGCTCCCTGAAGATCTGGTTGCCCAACTGGTCGACAATGTCGTCGCGCTCCACAACGTCGATGGCAAGGCGGGTGTCCTGGGTCGAGAACGCCGTCATCGCGTCAGCCAGCATCTTCCGCGCTTCTTCGCTCATGCGCGGGATGTCAATGTAGGGCTTGATGTCAGGCCTTGCGATCAAGTACTGGGCGCTCTCGGCGATGTTGACGCCGTGGTCCGCCAGGCGCTCGAGGTCTGTCCCGATCTTGGCGTACATGTAGACACTGCGCAAGGTCCGCGCCTCAGGCTGATACAGCGCGATGAAGTTGATGGTCTCGCGTTCGATGGCGTGGTCGAACTCATTTGCCATGGGCTCGTCGAGGTCGATGACCTCTTTGGCAAGAGCTTCGTTCTTCGTCACAATAGCCCTCGTTCCTTTTTCGACCATGGAACTGGCCAAGGCGCTGAACGCGAACAGCTTGTCCTTGATCTCCTGAAGCTTCTCTTCGTGCATGGTCTACTCCTTTCCTGTCATCCGTACTTGCCGGACAGGTAGTCTTCGGTTCGCTTGTCCTGTGGGCCGACGAAGACGCGCTTTGTCTCGCCGAACTCCACCAGTTCGCCCAGCATGAAGAAAGCGACATAATCCGAGATGCGCGCTGCCTGCTGCAGGCCGTGGGTCACGAAGATGATGCTGTAGTCAGACTTGAGGCCGGACAGCAATTCTTCGATAATCGCCGTCGACTTCGGGTCGAGGGCGCTGGTCGGCTCGTCGAAGAGCACGACAGCCGGTTCCATGGCGATCGTGCGCGCTATGCACAGGCGTTGCTGCTGCCCTCCGGAAAGGGACGTGCCGGCCCTGAACAGTTTGGTCTGGACTTCGGTCCACAACCCGACTTTGTTGAGGGTCGTCTCAACGATCTGGTCCGCCTTTTCCCGCGCAAGGCGCTGGCCGGTGAGGCGGTAGCCCGCAAGCACGTTTTCGTAGACGGTCATCGTAGGAAAAGGGTTGGGCCTCTGAAACACCATGCCAATATGCTTGCGGACGTCCACGATGTCCATGGTCGACGTGTCGGTGCCCTCGAGCAGGACAGTGCCGGAGGAACGGGCTCCCGGCGTCATCAGGTGCAGCCCGTTGAGCGTCCGCACGAAGGTCGTCTTGCCACAACCGGACGGGCCCATGATTGCGGTGACCCTGTTCTTCGGGATGTGCGCTGAGACGTCGAACAGAACCTGGTCCTTGCCGAACCAGGCGTTGATCTTCTGGGTTTCGAGAACGATGACAGGTTCTTCCATAGGTGCCTTCCTTATGCCTTCACTCGCAACACGTGGGCGATGAGATGTTTGGCGCTGAACTGGAGCAGCAGGATGAGCAGGACGAGGACAAATGCGGCGCTCCAGGCCTGCTGCTGGAGGGCGGGATACGGGCTGCTGGCGTAGATATAGATCTGGAGCGGAAGAGCTGACATCGGGTGCAGCATGTTCCATTCGATATACCGGCTGCCGAACGCTGTGAACAGCAGAGGCGCAGTCTCGCCTGCGATACGGGCCATCGACGTGAGCAGTCCCGACGTGATTCCCGCTGCGGCGGTCTTGATGCTGACGTTCCAGACCACGCTCGATCGTCTGGCTCCAAGAGCATAGGCTGCTTCCTTGAGGCCTGATGGTACGAGGTTCAGCACCTCCTCGGTGACGCGGGCCGTCGTTGGCACGAACATGAAGGCGAGCGCGACGCTGGCCGACAGGGCCGAATAGCTGCGGAAGCGCGCAACCAGGAACGTGTAGCCGAAGATGCCAATGACGATGGACGGTATCCCCTGCAGGGCGTCGGCGCACAGGCGCACGATGTCGGCGAACCGCTGACCCCGGTGTTCTGCGACATAGATGCCAGTGAACATACCGAACGGTGTCCCGATGGCGGCTGCCACGAGCGTGATGAGGAAGGTCCCGACAATGGCGTTGAACACGCCGCCGCCACTCTCGCCGAACGGGGCGGGCGCCTTGGTGAAAAAATCCCAATTCAGGTAGCGAACACCGGAGATAAAGATGTGCCATATGATGATGACGAGTACGGCAATGAGCAGCCCGGCCGACGCAGCGACCAGGAAGCCCATCAGGCCGTTCTTGAGTTTCCGGGCCGTCATTGCTGAACCCCCTGCCTCAGAATGACACGCGCCACGATGTTGATGATGATAGCGATCACGAAGAGGATGAGGGCCAGCTGGATGAGCGATGCGATGTACACCGGGGATGTGGCCTCCAGGAACTGGTTGGCAATCGCCGACGCGAGCGTATTGGCCGGGTCAAAGAGGGAATGTGGCAGCCGCATCCCGTTGCCGATGACCATGGTGACGGCCATCGTCTCGCCCAGCGCGCGGCCGAGAGACAGGACGAGGGCGCCGACGGTGCTCTTGCGGACATACGGGAGTTCGACGTTCTGGATGGTGTCCCACTTCGTCGCTCCCAGCGCGAGCGCCCCTTCCTTGAGTTCCGTGGGAACGACCAGCAGCGATTCCAGGATGAGGGAGGCGCTGAACGGCAGGATCATGATGGCCAGCAGCAGAATGGCCGCCAGGAGACCGACACCGGTTGTGCCGCTGGCGACAAGGGCCTCACTGCCCACAAGCTTGCCAAACCAGACCTCGAACTTGCTGACGAGGGGGACCAGGACGAACAGGCCCCACAGCCCGAAGATGACCGACGGCAGTCCGCCGAGGAGGCCGATGAGATACTTGACTGGTTCCGCAACCTTCTTGCCGGCATAGTCGGCCAGGAAGATGGCGATACCCAGCGCAAACGGGGTCGAGATGAGCAGGGCGCCAAACCCGGTGATGAGTGTTCCGACGACCATGGGAAGAGCGCCGAACTGCTCGGTGACAGGGTTCCACTCACTGCGCCACAGGAAGGGAAGACCAAAGGCCGCACGGGCCGCACGGGAAGAAGTGAAAAGCTCAAGGAAGAACAGGACGATGGTCGTGACGAGTGCGACGGCTGCCGTCAGGCCGGCAGCCGTGAACGCGCGCTCGCGGATCAGCTCGCGCCGGTCGCTACGGGATGGCTGTGCCGCCATAGGTCATGGAGTTCACGAGCGCCAGCGCCTTTGTGACGGCAGGCGCGGGCAGCTTGGCATAGGACAGGCCCTCGTTGATGGCCTGGCCGTCGGTCAGCATCCAGGTCAGCAGCTTTTTGAGCGCCTGTGCCTGTTCAAGCGTGCGGCCGGCATAGTTCTGTTCCTTGTAGACGAGGATCCACGTGAAGGCGCTGATGGGGTATGCATCTGCTCCCGGGCTGTTCACGATCATGACGCGAAGGTCGTCGGGAAGGCTGACTGCGGCGGCTGCGGCGGACGACGCGAGACTCGGCGTGACAAATGTGCCGGACGTGTTCTTCAGCGAGGAGAATGGCATGTTGGACTGTTCTGCGTAGACAAGTTCGACGTAGCCGACGCTGCCTTTTGTCTGTGAGATCATGCCCGCGACACCGTCGTTCCCCTTGCCTCCGACGCCGGTGGGCCAGCTTACGGACTTGCCGGCGCCGACTGTCGACTTCCACGATGGGCTGACCGCCGTGAGGTAGCTGGTGAAGATGGACGTGGTGCCTGAGCCGTCCGAACGGTGGACGACCGTGACGGCGAGGTCGGGGAGCGAGAGGCCCGGGTTGAGTGCCGCTACCCTCGGGTCGTTCCAATTGGTGACCTTGCCCAGGAAGATGTCAGCGGTGACTGCACCGTCGAGCTTCAGGGCGGGGTTGCCGTCCAAGTTGTACGACAGCACGACGGCGCCTACGCACGTAGGAATGTGCAGGACGGGCGCCCCCATGGCTGCTGTCTCCTGGTCATTGAGAAATGCGTCGGAGGCGCCAAAGTCCACGGTCTTGTCGGTGAGGGCTTTGATGCCGCCGCCGGAACCGATGCTGTTGTAGTTCACGCGGACGCCGGTGACACCGTCATACGTGTCGAACATCTTGGAGTACAGGGGATAGGGAAAGGTCGCGCCGGCCCCCGCCAATTCCTTGACGGTTGTGGGACCTCCCTGGGAACTGCAGCCGGACACAACCAAGGTGATCACCAGTAGTGTCGCCAGAACCACCGACAAACGACCAAACATCTTCATGCAGACCTCCCGAGATGTGCACGTCACACGAATGTCACAATACAAACTCATAGAATAGGACAATACCGTGAGTACCGCCATTGGCGGATGTTAAGATTGTATTAAGCTGAATCTCCCGGGAAATGGAGACAGCGCCCCCGGAGTACCAGGAGCGCTGCGTGAAAGCGGGAGAGACGCGATTCAGTCGGGGATAGGCGCTCCACCGTAGGTCATGGAACTGATGAGTTTCTGTGCTTTCTGAACAGCGGCTTCTGGCATCTTCCCATAACCAAGGCTTTCGTTGACCGATTGGCCTGTTGTGAGCATCCAGTTCAGTACTCGCTTGAGGGCGATCGCTTGTCCCAGCGTTCGTCCAGAGTATTGCTGCTCGCGATACACCAGCAGCCACGTGAACGCGGCGATGGGATACGCCTGTGAATCGCTGCTGTTCATGAGGAGGACCTTGAGGTCGTCCGGCAGTTGGATCTGGGCGGCGCGCCCTGACGATGCAAGGGACGCGGTGATGAAGTTGCCCGATGAGTTGCGCATCGTCGCGTAGGAGAGTTTGGCGCCGATCGCGTAGACGAGTTCCACGTAGCCGATGGCGCCTCTGTTCTGTGACACGAGCCCTGCAACGCCATCATTGCCCTTGCCACCAAGGCCAACGGGCCAGCTGACCGACTTCCCGGCGCCGACCTTCGTTTTCCATATCGGCACGGCCATGGAAAGGTAGTTGGTAAAGATGGAGGTCGTGCCGGAACCATCCGAACGGTGAACCGTCGTGATGGCCTGGTCAGGAAGCGTGATGCTGGGGTTCAGGGCGGCGATTCGGCTGTCGTTCCAGCGTGTGATGGTACCGAGGAAGATGTCGCTGACTGTCCTGGCATCGAAGCGCAGGGTGGGGTTGCCATCCAGGTTGTAGGTGAGAACGACAGCGCCGACGCACGTCGGAATGTGGAGCACGGGAGCCCCTATCGTCGTGGTCTCAGCCACGGTCAGGAATGCATCGGAGGCACCGAAATCCACGGTCTTGTCGGTCAGCGCTTTGATGCCGCCGCCCGAGCCGATGCCCTGGTAGTTGACACGGGTGCCGGTCGAACTGCTGTAGACGTCAAACATCTTTGAGTACAGGGGAAGCGGAAACGTCGCCCCAGCCCCGGACATCTGGCGTGGAACTTCGACGTCGACGACGGGCAGGACGACGGTGACCGTCCTGGTCTTGCCGGTGGACGGATCAGCCGTGGGCGTCACCTTAGCGCCAAGCTGTTCCGCGATGAACCGGATGGGAAGGAACGTCCTGCCTTCCCGGATGACAGGGGTCGTGTCGAGCGTCACGGTCTGACCGTCGACGGTGGCCGTCGTGGAGTCGAGCGAGAGGGAGATGGCCTTGAGTGACGTTGGGGTGTCCGGCAGTCCAAGGTTGACCCGTGAGACGCTCCCGTTCTGTCTTGTCGTGAATGAGACGCCGGCCCCCATTGCCTCGGCGACAAACCGGACAGGGAGCATGGTGCGGCCGCCGGCGATGAAGGGCGCTGCGTCGAGTGTGACGCGTGAGCCGGCGACAGTTGCGACGGTGGAATCGATGGTGAGGACAATAGTTTTGGTCGATGCGGCAGACGTGGCGTGGACGCCGGGCACCACAAGCCCAATGGCGATAAGCGCAACAAGTGCTACCGACAGGATCCTTCTTCCAGCTGCTGACATACATACCTCCAAGTACTCGATAAACCCCTTGGGGTTTCCGAGTACTATCATATGGTCATATGGAGGCATGTTTGCTGCGTGTTTGGACCCTGTTCAGATTCTGTTAAGGCGACAAGCAATGCTTGGGGTCTGTATCTCCGCTATTTGATTGGCTTCCCCTGCCAGGTGAGCTGGGTAAGGATGTCTCTGGCAGCCTTGCGGACGCTCTCAGGCAGACTGCCGTACTGCAATGGCTCGGCAAGCGCCTGCCCATCGCCAAGGAGCCAGGAGATGACATCATACACGGCTACAGCCCGCTCCCGTGAGCGGCCGTCATACGCCTGGTCGCGGTAGCACACGAGCCATGTCAGGCTGACGATAGGGTACGAGGTTGCCCCGGGACGGTTCAGCAGCGTCCCCTGCAGGTCGGCTGTCAGGTCTGCAGGGACAGCCGCCTTCATCGAGTCGATGCTTGGCGTGATGAACGCCCCTGAACGGTTCCGCAGTGCGACGCAGGTCAAGGTGGACTGAACGGCGAATGTGTACTCCAGGTAGCCGATCGACCCGGACGTCTGCCGCACCATGGCCGCCATGGCGGCGTTGCCCTTGACGCCGACACCGGCCGGCCACGCGACGAGTTGCCCAGCCCCGACTTTTTCTCTCCAGGTCTGATCGGCAGCGGCAAGGTATGTTGTGAAGATACCGGACGTACCCGAGCCGTCTGCACGGTGGATGACGACGACAGGCGAGTCAGGGAGCTTCAGCATCGGGTTGAGCGCTGTGATGCGCGCGTCGTTCCATGTCTTGACGTCACCGCGAAAGACGGCTGACACGAGCGCCGCGTCCATGCGCAGAGCTGGGTTGCCTGGCAGGTTGACACAGACCGCTACAGCGCCGAGACACGTGGGGATCGCAAGCACCGAAGCAGGAAGGCGTGCCTGCTCCTCGGCATTCAGCAGGAGGTCTGTTGCGCCGATATCGATCGTCCGGTCCTGCAATGCGCGCAACGCAGCGGAGGAGCTGAGAGCACCATAGACACCCTTCACCTGGGTCTTCTCGTACCAGGCGTCGAGCTGCTTGACATACAGGGGCTCGGCAAATGTGGAGCCGGCGATGGCCAGGTCCTTGACCGGAGCCCCTGGAGCAGTTCTGCAACCGATTGTTCCGATCAGCAGGCTGAAAATCAGTGCGGATATGGCAATACGCTTCATGCGTCTCATGGGTCCTCCCTCTTCGTGTCGGATCGTTCTACAGGTGTCGCAGCAGGTCTGCGAGGCCCCAGGTTCCTGGGGATGTGAATGACGAACGTTGTTCCTTTGTTGACCGTGCTCTCGACGTCGATCGTCCCGTTGTGGGCAAGGACGATGCGCTTGACGATCGCGAGACCGAGGCCGGTGCCGGGGCGTCCGTGGTCGGTGGCACGGGAGTAGAAGCGCTCGAAGATGCGCCGCAAATCCCGGGCGGGGATTCCCTGGCCGGTGTCGGACACTCTCAGGATGATATGAGAGGCGTCTGCGGTGGCGGAAACGCTTATTGCACCAGCCTGCGTGAAGCGATAGGCGTTCTCGATCAGGTTGATGAACAGCTGCAGCAGCATCAGACGGTCAGCGTACAGGAACCGTCCCTCGCTGTCTACCGAGAACCTTAGAGCGACACCAGTCTCGCGCCCCTGTTTGTCGAACAGCTCTACCAGGTCACGCTGCAGCTCGCTGAAGTCCACAAGTTCGATCTCCGGCGCCCTGTTCTCGAAGCGAGAGAGAAGCGAGATGTCAGACGAAAGGGCGATGAGACGGTCGACGTTTCGCTCAACGATGTCAAGATAGCGAACGTTACCAGGCTCTTCCCTCAGCAGTTCGAGATACCCCCGGATGGCGGTCAATGGGGTCTTGAGTTCGTGGGAAGCGTTGGCGACGAAATCGGCCTTGATGCGCGGCAGCGCCATGGCATCCGTGATGTCCTCAAGGACGACCAGCACGCGCTGCTTGCCGAATGTCATCTCATCCAGTTCGTGGACACTGCAGGAGTAGTACCGACCGCGGTCCTCGGCGACGACCGTCTGCGGCCGATGCTCGCCGATGCAGCGCTCAATGGCTGCAAGGCAGTCAGGGAGTGTGACGAGTTCCGCAATATGGCGCCCTGTTACCGGCAGGGAATTGCCACCGAAAAGATGTCCGAAGTGTGTGTTGGCCGAGAGAACGGCGCCGGTGCTGTCGAGAATGGCAATCGCCTGCGGAACAGCGTCCAGAACGGCAGAGAGGACTGAGGATTGCGAATGTTCCCGCAGGGTGAGCATCTCGCTTTCCTGCAGCAGCGCGTAGCTTGCTCTCTGCGCTCGTCCGAGTTCGGTGACGTCGGCGTGCATGGCAAGGCCTGCCAGGCCCTGTACTGAACGACGTTCCAGAGCGTCGGCGAGGTCCGCCAACGGCCTGGTGGCAATGCGTGCAAGCACGACTGCCAGGACGAGCCACAGTGCGCTGACGACAAGCAGGAGAGGCAGAGCCCAGGAGAGCGTTCTGGACGCGGACTGCCAGGTCAGGCCGACCGGTGAACTTGCAGCGGCAAAGCCGATGAGCAAGCCTGAGTCTCGGATCGCAACACAGACGGTGCGTTCGCGCTGTCCCGATTCGATGCGATAGGACACGGCAATGCCCACGCCGCCTGCAGTGGCTTGTTTCACTTCGGAGTCAGCGAGGCGGTTGGCGACCACGCCTGGATCGAACTTCGAATCGGCGACAGTCGAACCCTCAGTATCCAGGATGGTCAGGCGAAGTCCGGCAGGAAGATCCCCACGGACCAGGGGGACAGCAGGGCTCCCGGCATGGACGGCGGCGTACGTGTTGGACAACAGCAGTGCGGAAGCCTCGAGGCGGCTGACCTCATCGATGCTTGCCTGACGATACACTAACGTGACCAGGGCAACCAGTGCGGTCGCAAGTACGAGGCTGGTGACGATAAGGATGACGCTGAGCACGTGGAGGGTGTACGGTCGACGCTGGATCATGCTTCGTCCTCGAGGTAGTACCCGAAACTGCGTGACGTGCGAAGCAGATGCGCAGCGTAGCTGAGTTTGCGGCGGATGCTGGTGATATGGACGTCGACGACGCGTTCCATGGCGTCGGTCTCACCGGTGGCCCGCAGCAGGTCTTCACGGGAGACGACCGAACCCTTCCGCTCGACCAGCGTAGCCAGGATGTGGTACTCTGCGGGCGTCAGATCGATCGGCTTCCCGCCGACACTCGCCGTCTTGCGTGCCGAGTCGACGGCAATCGGTCCCGCGGTCATGGCCCTCTGTTGGGACGCAGTGGAACCCACCTGCGCGCGACGCAGCATGGCGCCCACCTGAGCGACGAGCTCGTGGGGGTTGAACGGCTTGCGGACATAAGTGTCTGCGCCCAGTCCCAGCGTGAGAATGACATCGCTCTCGGCCGCCCTGGCGCTGCAGACGACAATGGGCATGGCGTTGCACGAAGGACGGCTGCGCACTGCCTTGATGACGTCGGCACCGGAAAGCTCCGGCATCATGAGGTCCAGGATCAGGAGGTCCGGGGGCTGCCGCTGTGTGTCGAGCCACGAGAGGAACGTGACCGGGGACGCGAACGGGACTGGCTCCATGGAGTTCCTCTTCAGGTATAGACCGATGAGTTCCCGGATGTCATCGTCGTCCTCGAGCACCGCTATGCGTCTGATGATCTCACCTCAGGGTGTTTCCATCTACATCATGAATCTATACTATCAAGGTATTGCGGCAGAAAGTCAAGAAACGCATCGACTCATCCACCATGTCCATCAACTTGTCCCGTCCTATGGGTGTTGTTTGACGCGAGATTGGACATTCTCGTCATGTTCGTTATAGTCGGAACAGAACACGTGTTGCATTCAATTGACGTGACCAGAGGTGAAGCCATGGTTAACCTGGTTCTTGTTTCCCACAGCCCTTCTCTTGCGCGGGGAGCTGCCGAACTTGCGCGGCTCATGACGCAACAATCTCCACTGATTATCGCGACAGCCGCCGGCACCGGCGACGAGAGCTCTCCGCTTGGGACCAACGCCGAGGAGATAGCCAAGGCGATGGAACAAGCGTATAGCGATGATGGCGTGCTCGTACTGATGGATATGGGCAGCGCAGTCTTGAGCGCGGAGATGGCCCTTGAGTTCCTGCCGCCAGAGAAGAAAATCAAATTTATGTTGAGTTCGGCGCCCATCGTTGAAGGCGCGGTTTCTGCGGCCGTGCAGGCGAGCCTCGGCGGAACTCTGGAGCAGGTACGGGAAGAAGCACTCGGTTCTCTTGGCAACAAAGCTGCCCAGCTTTCGGTGCCCGAGGAGAGCAGCGCCGCTGAGACACAGCCGAGCTCAGAGGCTGTATCAGGCCCCACTGCTGATGCGGTCATCGAAATACGGAACAAGCTCGGCCTTCATGCCCGGCCTGCGGCGACCTTTGTGCAGATAGCTGGACGCTTTGCATCGAAAACACAACTTGCTCGAACGGACAATGAAGCACGGCGATCGAATGCAAAGAGCATCAATGCCGTTGCCAGCATGGGTCTGCGGCGCGGTGAGACGATTCACGTGTGGGCAGAAGGACCGGACGCATCCGCAGCAATCGATGCACTGAAAAAGGCAGCCGAACATGACTTTGGCGAGGCCGAAGAGGCAGCAGTGTCCACAGCCACAGTACCGGTGGCAAGTGCCGAACGCGGCAGCAAGAGGTTTGATGGCGGCCTCATGGGCATTCCCGCTTCGCCAGGCTACGCGGCAGGTCCGGCAATCGTTCTGAAGTTGGCCGAACCGGAAATCAACCAACGCACGATTGATGACCCCGAGACAGAATTGAAACGTTTGTCGAAGGCTCTGGACGCCGTCCGAGCTTCGACCCAGCAATTGCGCCGGCAGATATCGATCTCTGCGACAGCGTATGATGCAGCAATTTTTGATGCCCATCTCATGTTCTTGAACGACCCCGATCTCCTGGAAAAGGTTCGGCTTGCCATTCTTGACGGACACAAGAACGCTGAATGGGCCTGGAGCGAAGCAATTCAAGGTGCGCTTGTCGACTATCGGAAAATCGAAGACGACTACATGCGCGCTCGTGCCGCCGATGTGGCGGATATCGGCCGGCAGGTGCTCATCCAGTTGGGCGGAGGAGCGGGTGTCCTGAACATACCGTTCCCAGGCATTCTGATTGCGGCGGATCTGTCACCCTCTGATACGGCGCGGCTCGACCGTGCAATGGTGCTCGGTGTCTGCACAGAAATGGGTGGCCCCACATCGCACAGCGCAATACTTGCGCGGACGCTGGGCATTCCCGCAGTTCTTGGTTGTGGCGAAGCCCTTGGCGAAATTGCCGAGGGAACACCCCTCGTGGTGGATGGATCGACAGGACAGGTCTGGACTTCTCCGTCTGCGCAGATTCTTAGCGCATACCAGGAGAAGATCGCGGAGTGGCGCAACCTGGAGGCCCTGGCCCGGCAGACAAGCCGCACTCCTGCCGTCAGCAAAGACGGCATTGCGGTGGAGATCGTGGCAAATATCGGTTCTGCAAAGGACGCGCGGGCAGCGTTGGATTCGGGAGCTGATGGCGTCGGGCTTCTGCGATCGGAATTTCTCTTTCTGGGCCGCCTTGATACGCCAGAAGAAGATGAGCAGTTCGCAGCCTATCGAGAAATTGCTGAAGTGATGGAAGACCGTCCGCTTGTGGTCAGGACCCTGGATGTGGGTGGCGACAAACCACTGGCCTATCTGCCGCAGAAGGAAGAACAGAATCCATTTTTGGGAAAGCGGGCACTGCGTCTCTGCCTGGACCAGCCAGATTTCTTCAAGGCCGAGTTGAGGGCAATCCTTCGAGCATCAGCAGGTCACAATATCAAAATCATGTTCCCCATGGTTGCAGACATTGCAGAACTGCGTCGCGCTCGCTCTCTTTTGGAAGAAGCCCGGCAAGAAGTACTGCGACGTGGAACTCTGACTGCGCCGAACGTCGACGTTGGCATCATGGTGGAAATACCCTCGGCGGCCCTTCTTGCGCCAGTATTCGCCCGCGAGGTGGATTTCTTCAGCATCGGCACGAATGACCTGACGCAATACACGATGGCCGCGGAGCGTGGGAATGCCGACGTAGCGTACTTGCAGGATGCTCTGCATCCGGCGGTCCTTCGGTTGATAGACTGGACCATTCGCGGCGCCGACGAAGCGGGCAAATGGGTCGGCGTTTGCGGAGAACTGGCTGGCGACCCTGTGGCAATTCCGATACTGCTCGGCCTCGGTGTCAAAGAGCTGAGCATGGCTCCTGGATCGATACCCGCAGCAAAGAGTCTTGCGCGCACGCTGGACATCGCCGGGCTGCGCGACCTCGCCAGGGAAAGCCTGGAACTGGAGAGCGCAGCAGCGGTAAGGCTCCTGGTAAGAGAGCGGCTGGGCTTGCACTAGGAGCCCGGATACTACTGTTTGACCGTCTGTCCTGGGCACTGTTGTGCAATTTGACGAATGTGCTATCGTACCGACAGTGGGTTGTGTGGCGGACGATAGGGACAGGCTTCAGTATG